>JAWXBN010000079.1 GCA_034440155.1 Verrucomicrobiota bacterium
ATGATAGACTTTAAAAAGGTTTTTTTCTATTTAAAATCCGGTGGAGTGGAGCCTTCTAGGCTATCCTCCACCGGCGATTATGATCGATAATTAAGCTTTTGAATCATGGGATACATCAGCACCGGCAATCGATGAGCGCATATTTGTATCAGCTTGGACATTCTTGAGTTTATAATAATCCATGATCCCGAGATTGCCACTCCGGAATGATTCAGCAATGGCCATAGGGACTTGGGATTCGGCTTCGACGACTTTGGCGCGCATTTCCTGGACGCGGGCTAGCATTTCTTGTTCGACAGCGACCGCAGCAGCACGCCGGACTTCCGCATTGGCTTGGGCGACACGTTTATCGGCCTCGGCTTGTTCGGCCTGGAGTTTGGCACCGATATTTTCTCCCACATCCACATCGGCGATGTCGATGGAGAGGATTTCAAAGGCGGTTCCGCTATCGAGACCTTTTTCGAGCACGGTTTTGGAGATGCGGTCGGGGTTTTCGAGGACTTCCTTATAGGTTTGAGAAGAGCCAATGGTCGTGACTATCCCTTCACCGACACGGGCGATAATGGTTTCTTCGGTGGCACCACCGACGAAACGCTCAAGATTGGTACGGACAGTCACACGGGCTTTGGCTTTGATCATGATCCCGTCTTTGGCGACGGCGTCGATTGTGCTTTTTCCTGTCGCCGGATTCGGACAGTCGATCACGCGGGGATTAACACTGGTTTTAACCGCATCAACGACATTTTTCCCTGTTCCTTTTGTCGCGAGGTCAATCGCACAAGCTTGGTCGAATTCCAGGTGGATTCCGGCTTTTTGTGCGGCGATCAGAGATTGGACAACCATCGTGACATTTCCACCGGAGAGATAGTGGACGGAGAGTTGGTTGGGTTCAAGGGGGATACCGGATTGGACAGCGGTGATCCGGTTATCGACGATCAGGCTTTGAGGGATCCGACGCAGCCACAAGGCGATCAGTTCACTAAAGGAGACTGGGGCTCCGGAGGTTTTTGCGCGGATCCAAAGGCCGAAAAAGCTGCCGATGAATACGATTCCGATGAGCAGGACGACAATGACGATGACACCTGCAAGAATAATGAGCCATGATGGCATATTGATTTACCTTTTGTTCGGGTTGGTTGGGTTTTTTTTAAGTGTTTTTTCCAGATACAGTGGATTCACGGACAATGATCACTGTCCCTGATATAGAAATAATTTCAACAGATGTTTTTGCGGGGATCATTATCCCCTCAGTGATGACATCGAGGCGTTGGCCATCGACATCAATCGTTCCTGCCGGGCGGAGAGTAGTCAGCGAAATACCCATTTTGCCCACCAGGGATTGGTCGAGGGTGTAGGGACTTCTGGCTTTGTCGGCTGGGCCGAGAATGACATCCTTGCCGATGGGCGTCCGGTCAAAGTATTTCAGCCACAATCCCAGGATAGTCCCGCCGAAGACAATAATGGTAAGGAGATGAAGCCCAGCCACAGTTGGCCCATAATAATAAAAGGAGGCAATAACTCCCAACAGAAGGAGGATGACACCGACTATGCCTGCGATCATCCCCGGAAGGAGCACCTCAGCGCATAATAGGATAATGCCCCCTAATGTCAGAAATACGACCAATGATAAACCTGAATCCATAAACGATAAAATAGCGTAATCACGTCTCTAAGCAAGTGGTTCTTTTTAGGACAACTCTCGAACAATTGTTTTAAAGTTTGATCTTTTGATGATAACCACGGGAGAACCGGCCTTAATCATTTCGCCATCGGTCATGACATCGAGCAATTTGCCGTTGAATCTGGCCTTACCCGTAGGGTGCAGGCTGGTTTCTGCGATACCTGTTTGTCTGATTTCGCCCGAAGGTGCTTCCTCATTGGTGATGCCGGGAGGTAAAGGGGAGTCTGGTGCCGCCAAGACAAGGCGGTGGTAGATATTGGTTTTTGGCAGGTAGCGGGAAAGAAGATAAATTCCTAAAATCGCACCTATTGTAGCCAAGAAAAGATCTTTCAGTGGTTTCTGGATGGATTCCAAAGTAGGAATATCGATGATATCAGCTTGGTCTACCTGCTCGATACCGGGGACTGGTTTGTCTGGTCGTTGGGGTTGTTTCTCAGCTCCGCCATAAATGATGGCGATGATGATGAGGGTGAGCCCCAGAAAGCCGGGGAAGATATGGCCGGGCCAGATGAAAAGCTCCACGGAGATCAGGATAATCCCCAGGCCGAAGAGAATAAAGGGTTCGTATCCAGAGAGGCCCGCGATAAAGAGCCCTATGAAATAGATCAGAAAACAGGTGATCCCGACCACACCGAAAATGCCGAATCCCGGGGTCTTAAACTCAATGTAGATACCGAGAATCCCACCCAGTAGGAGCAGGGGTGAAATCATATTTATCCAGAAAGCAATTTGTTCGGCACCGGTGGGTTTCATCTTGAGCACTTTTGCATTGGGGAAAAGGCCTTTGATTAAATCATCGAGGTTATCATAGAGGCCGGAAGCGAGTAGGGGTTTTTTGTCTTTTCCGATGGGATCCATCGCCTCATCGGAGGTGAGTGTGAGCAATTTGCCTTTGGCATTAATGGTTTTGCCGTCGATAATCAACTCTGTATCCTTGTCGATGAAGGCCTCCACGAGCTGGACATTGTATCCGTTTTCTCTCGCGGCAGCACGGGCTTTTGCTTTTAGGACGGAAATGATTTTGTCATTAGCGGTGGCAGGGACATCTTCCCCGCCCGCTATAACGGGGGCACTCGCTCCGATGACTGCTTTTGGGGACATGTAGATCTTTTCAGTGGAAATGGCGATGAGTGCTCCGGCTGAGAGGGCGTCTGTCCTGATGTAAGTGAGGGTTTTTCCGGGGAAATCTCCCATTATTCCCATGATCTTCAGGCAGACGTCCAGGCGTCCTCCGGGGGTATTCATGTCGAGGATGATGGCTTGGGCGTTTTTGGCTTCAGCCTCTTTCATCGTGCGCCGGACAAAATAAAGGAGCGGGGCATTTATCTCACCATCGATAGGGATCACATAGACGGGTGCATCGGGAGCAAAATCTTTTTTGGCTTTTGCGTAAAGACCTGTGGGGGGCAAGAGAAAGGCGGATAAGGATAATAAGGTCAATAAAATGCTTTTGAACATAACTTTTGGTTGTTGATGTCCATAAGATGAATGGAGAATGCCCGTTAAGCAATGTTTTTTGAGAAAATCGGAGATTGAAAATTTAAGGGGAATTGTTAGGGTAGGAAATCCTATGAACCAAGATATTACCTCTGTATTGAAGGAATCCCGTGTATTCAAACCCCGCAAGGAATTCTCCGCCCAAGCACATTTGAAGAGCATGGCCCAATATAAAAGGATGTATGCCGAGTCGATCAAAGACCCGGATAAATTTTTTGGAAAATTAGCTAAGGAATTATCATGGTTCAAACCATGGAAAAAGGTGAGTGAATGGAAAGCCCCGTTTGCGAAGTGGTTTATCGGGGGTAAGACGAATATGAGTTTTAATTGTCTGGACCGGCATATTTTGACTGGAAAGAAAAATAAAGTCGCCATTATTTGGGAGGGGGAGCCCGGTGAGTTGAGGCATATTACATACGGGGAACTCTTGCGTGAGACTAACCGTTGCGCCAATACCCTCGCCAAGATGGGGGTGAAAAAAGGTGACCGTGTGATGATTTATATGCCGATGGTGCCTGAGGCTGTCGTCGCGATGTTGGCTTGTACGCGGATTGGTGCTCCCCACACGGTTGTTTTTGGTGGATTCAGCTCGGAGGCGGTTAAAGATAGGATCCATGATTGTCAGGCGACATGTGTCATCACAGCCGATGGCGGATACCGTCGGGGGGCTGTTGTGGAGCTGAAGAAAAATGTCGACGTCGCCGTGGATCAATCCCCCATGGTTAAAAATGTCCTTGTATTGAAACGGACGGGTTCCCCCGTGGAAATGAAAGAAGGCCGGGATCATTGGTGGCATGAGACTGTGGCGAAGGCTGGGGACGAGTTTAAAGCCGCGCAGCTGGATAGTGAACACCCGCTTTTCATCCTCTATACGAGTGGTTCTACCGGGAAACCCAAAGGAATCCTGCACACGACAGGGGGATACATGCTCGGGGCCTATCTCACGACCAAATATGTTTTTGATATCCATGATGACGATATTTTCTGGTGCACGGCTGATATCGGATGGATTACCGGACACTCTTACACGACTTATGGAGCACTCCTGAACGGGGCAACGTCCCTAATTTATGAAGGGGCTCCGAACCAACCCCAGCCGGATCGTTTCTGGCAGATCATCGATAAACATGCGGTAACGATCCTCTATACCGCCCCGACAGCCATCCGCGCCTTTATGAAATGGGGTGATGAATGGGTGAAACCCTATTCCCTCAAGAGCCTGCGTTTACTCGGGACAGTGGGTGAACCCATTAATCCGGAAGCTTGGATATGGTATCATGAGAAGATCGGTAAAAAACGTTGTCCCATCGTGGATACATGGTGGCAGACGGAAACCGGCGCGATCATGGTCACTCCTTTGCCTGGCGTGACTCCGACAAAACCGGGGACAGCGACCCTACCGTTTTTTGGTGCAGATGTGGCTGTGGTTAATGAGCAAGGCAAGGAAGTGCCGAGGGATTGCGGGGGCAAACTCGTGATCCGTAAACCTTGGCCGTGGATGTTACGTGGTTTGTACGGGGATAATGAGAGGTTTAAAGAGGTTTATTGGTCTGAGGTGAAAGGAATGTATTTTACCGGGGATGGGGCGCGCAAGGATAAGGACGGTTATCTCTGGATCATGGGGCGTATTGATGACGTGGTCAATGTCGCCGGCCACCGCTTGGGCACTATGGAAGTCGAGAGCGCTTTAGTCGGACACCACTCGGTCGCCGAGGCGGCTGTCGTAGCGCGCCCTGATGATATTAAAGGCCAGGCCTTGGTTGCTTTTGTCACGGTGAAAACTGGGGAGATCGCATCAAAGGAACTCAAGGAAGCTCTCCGCAACCACGTGGCCAAGGAGATCGGTGCCATTGCCAAACCTGATGATATCCGGTTTACGGACAGTCTGCCAAAGACGCGCTCCGGTAAAATCATGCGCCGTTTGCTCCGGGATGTCGCCTCCGGCCAAGCCATCAAGGGTGACACGACCACTCTAGAAGACCTCTCTGTCCTTGCCAAACTCCGTAATGACGAGGATTGATGAAGGATTAAATTTTTCGATTCCAAGCGTCGAGTAATGGAGTGGGTTACCAGAAAAGTTTTTTTTATCCCCGATCTTGACTAGGGACTAAATTGCCTGTTAAAAAGATAAAACTGTTTTTTCGGATGGCGGCCGTAGCTCAATGGTAGAGCCCCAGTTTGTGGTACTGGCTGTTGCGGGTTCGAGTCCCGTCGGTCGCCCCATTTTTTTCTTTTTTTTTTAATGGGGAATGACTATCGTCTGGCCGTATGAAATTAAATATCCGCCCGTTCCACCGTATTCTATCCCTGATTCTGGTTATTCCACTGATCGTCACTTTGGCCAGCGGTATCATTTACCGGATAGGCAAAGCCTGGTTCGGGATGTCCAAACAAACGGGTGATTTTTTTATGCATATCCACACAGGTGAGTGGATGGGGGATTCAGTGGGTGTTTATTATGTGCTTGTTGTCGGAGTCGGTCTGATTTTTTTGATCCTGAGCGGGACCAAGCTCCTGTTTAAAAGCAAGGGAGGAAATGGAATTCGCCGTTCGCACCGGATTATAGGGGCGATCTTGATTTTGCCCCTGCTGGCTTCAGCCGTTACTGGTGTGGGTTACATGGTGGGTGAACAATGGTTTGATATGCCCAAACACATGCAAGACCTGATGATGACCATCCATGAGGGGGCTTGGCTTGGTAAAACCTATAAACCTTTCTACGTCCTTTTTATCGGACTAGGCCTCCTGTTTATGGCATTGAGCGGTCTCAAACTCTCCCGTGTGTGGAAGTGATTTGATGATGTGCAAATTGATCTCCCTGTACGAAAGTTAGGTCTTTGCCAACGGCCAAAGGGAGGTGGGTAAAGTCAGGGCCTTATTGACAAGGCTCACCATCGGCTGAGTCAACTGTGGAAAATGGCGCGCGCGCCAAGATAATGTATTCCAGATAATCGGTGTCTCTCCCCGATGAAAGCTAATCGGGACTCGTGATCCCAATGTGAGGCGCAAAGAGAAAAGAAGTTGCCGCAAATTGCGGCAGGGCAGTCACGGGTCCACCACATCTAGCCCTCCTTGAGATAATAGTTAAACACTCTTTCCTGATTGTCTTATGATCAGTTCGTAGAGAATAACACCTCCAGTCCACTCAAGAATGTGCCCGAGTAACGCTTACAATTACGATGCCGACTCAACTTGTTTCATCTTCCTTGCGACGAGATAAGGCTGGATATTTTGTCTTTGATTCTCAGGATATGCGGTCAGGGGTATGACGATAGCTTGGCCAGGGGTGCCGGGGGAGATTTCGGTGAGGGGTTGACGGGTTTTTGCATCGCAAATCGTGTCCAAAAGGATATTAACCGTTTTCATCTCACCAGGAAGAAGGAATTCCAAACGAGTCCCTTTGGTCAGTTTACAACGAACCTCAAAATGGATTTCTCCGTCGCTGATTTTAGTGACGATCCCGGCGTTGTGTCCGATTCCGGCACTCTCACTCGTGTCGTATTGTTGGGCTTCGGCACCGGGGATCGCATCGAAGAAAGCCTCTGTGTAAGGGCGATGATGGACGAGGGCTAGTTCCTTGAGATAAAGGGATGCGTCCCATGAGTCCGGGCTTTCGAACCAATCATCAATGGCCATCCGGTAAACACGGGCGGTTTGTGCGACATAATAATCGCTTTTATTTCGCCCCTCGATTTTAAGGGAGTTGATTTTTGTCGGAAGGATTTCCGGCAGGCGAGGAAGCAGGCAGAGATCCTTCGAGTTCATTATATAACTGCCGCGGCCATCCTCTTCGACTGTGAAAAATTCTCCAGGACGTTTCTCTTCCTCAAGCTTGAGTTTATATTTCCAGCGACAGGAATTTGTGCATTTCCCTTGGTTGGCACTGCGTCCGGTGAGATAGGCTGAGATCAGGCAGCGTCCAGAATAACTCATACACATCGAGCCATGGATGAATATTTCCAGGCCTATTCCCGGGCAATTTGCGCGGATTTCTTTAATCTCATTAAAGGTGGTTTCTCGTGAGAGAACACAGAGCGTGGCTCCCCTCTTTTCCCATGATTTTACCGTGAGCCATGATCCGACATTGGCTTGGGTGGAGATGTGTAATGGAATATCGGAGTGTTTTTCGTGGAGGTAATCAAAAATGCCGGGATCCGAGACAATGATCCCGTCCGGTGAGACTTTGGGGAGCATTTCCGAAATCAAGGGCAGTTTGGCAATGTCTTCATTCCGACTAAAAAGATTCACGGCAATATAAAGTTTTTTACCTTTTTCATGAATGAGACGGCTGCCTTCGATTAACTCCTCCAGACTTAGGCCTACGGTTGAACGCAGGGAAAACGACGGCAATCCGACATAAACAGCATCCGCGCCGTACAAAAGGGCGATTTTCAAGCGGGTCAAAGTGCCCGCTGGTAAAAGGAGTTCAGGCTTCTTCATCCGTCCATCTTATCCGGGGATTGCCTTACTTTCGAGGAGAGAGCTCAGATAACCCCGTTGATCCATACCATTTTGGTGAGATTCATGTGAGTAGATAAAAAAAGTTCCTCCCGGATTAAATCCAGCAAATATCTTTAGGGGGGAGAGGAATACAGCCTCATTAAATAATGGGGTGGCTTTTATCCAAATCTTCGAGATTTACCCCGGATGTTTCGATGCGATAGACCCAAGTCACCAAAGCCCCGAGGAGGGAAGCCCCGATGAGGAGATAGAGGAGGCCTTTGGTGCCTAAATAAGTGAGCAGCAGGGGAAAGAAAAAGGCGGTAAGAACCGCGCCGATTTTTGCAAAGGAAGCGGCAAATCCGGCTCCTTTACCACGGAGCCGCGTCGGGAAGACTTCCCCCGCGAGCAGGTAAGTCATGGAGTTTGGCCCGATATTGGTCATGAAGCTGAAAATAATAAAACCTGAGAAGATGAGGAAAATCTCCAGTGTCCCATGCTGGCCAATCGACAAGGAAGCGATGAAAAGGCCCACTGCGCAACCGATAAAACCGAATATCTGGAGTTTGATCCGTCCGATTTTATCAGCAAAAATAATGGCAAAAAACATGCCGATGACCAAAAAGATATCAATGAATGCAGCGCCTTTTGCGGCAAGCATATCATTACTAATGACATCAATGAGGTTCTGAGGATGATCGACTGAGCGACCAATAATCGTCACTAATATTGTCGGGGTAAAAATCCCGATCCCGTATGTGCTTAAATCCTGGAGGAACCATGGGACAGACGAAAAGATTGTCGCTTTGAGATGTTTTTTCTTGAAGAGGGATTGAAAGCTCTTTTCAGGTTTTTCACCCGCACCCGCTTTTGCCGGGGCGTCACCGGATAATCGAATCTGTTTGGGATATTGGGGGGATCTCTTTAGCAGCCGGTGCATTTCTTTTTCTGCGTCCTTGATGCGTCCGACCGAAACCAGCCAATGGCAACTATCCGTAATAAAAAAACGGCCAATGACAACAAGGATTCCCGGGATAATGGCTGTCGCATACATCCAGCGCCAGGCGGTGACTTCCTGGAAATTCCTAAGGATGATAAACCCGATAATAGTCCCTACCAGTGCGCCGATAGCCTGAAAGCTAAAGGCTCCCAGAACCATTCGGCCCCGGTCGCGGGAGGGGATACTTTCGGATATCATCATGTGAGCTGTCGGGTAATCACAGCCGAGGGCGGTACCGATCCCGAAAAGGAAAATAACCAGCAATATGTAGCTGGGTGTGAGTGTGATCAGGATTAAAAAAACACAAAAGATAATCATCTCAACGATAAACATGATTTTACGGCCAAAATGGTCGGCCAATCCGCCGAGTAGTGTCGCACCGATGAGGATCCCCAGCAGGGGGGCTGCGGCGACAGCCCCTTTTTGGGTTGAGTTCAGGTTATACTCAAGCACGATCAAGGGTAGAGCCACCCCGGTCATAAAAACCACTAGTCCCTCGAAAAACTTACCCGCAGTGGCCAGTATCCATATTCGCCATTGCATGACCGTCATCGGTGAAAAGGGGACGATTGTACGGTCAGCCCAAAACGGGGTTTCATCAATGTAATCCTGGACAGACCTCGGTCCCGATGAGGGTTCTGGATCGGATGATTGATTATCGGACATTCACAGACTTGTTACGTTAAGCCGAGGTACAGGTCAACCCTTGGATTGCGACAAAAACGTGGCATCCTTAGGGCCGGGAGGCTTTTTGTCTCTGGGCATGAAGGAAAAGATGGCGAGCAGGATAATGATCGTGACGGGTTGGTAGGATTCACGGAAAATGGCCCATGTCAGCAGTGAAATGATGGGGACTCCGACGACCATTATGTGCACCATGATGAGTCGGCTGGAAAAGGGTTTGAAAACGATTTTCCACGGGTTTTCGGTAAAGACATATTTCACGTCACTGGCGATGGTGCCGATGACCATCGGCCAGAAAAGATGCAGAAGGTAGGTCATCGGTGTGAAAAAGTCAGAGTTGATAAATCCATTCCGCCCGAAATATTTCAAAGGCTCCATCTCTGCGAATACAGAAAGGAATGTCCCGTAGAAACCAAAAACCCATGTGTATAAATAAAACGCGGCATAACAAACCCCTAAACATGTCAGAATGAGCAGCCCTTGGATTTGGAGAGGATTGAGCTTCTGGAAAAGGGGCATTTTGGACAGTGCGGCCTGTTCTTTCAGTCGAGGGGAGAGGATGATCCTGATACAGCCTGCTAGGACAAGGAACCAACAGTAGAAAACCCCGGAGAGCCAGAAGCTCCAACAGAATTCCGGCATGCTCCACTTTTCGTACAATGCAAAGCAGGCACTGATACAAAAACCGATCAGGCCGGACAGGTTTAATCGTTTAAAAATATTTGAGTCACCCATTTTCAAAAGAGCCTACAACAGTCCAAATATCAAATCCACCCGTTTTTTATGGAGAATTCCCAAAAGCAGGACGGATTTGTAATTCTGCTTTTGACTGGGCAAGCCTTGGTTTCTGGAGTGCCTGGGTTACTTTTATTTGGCTTATTTATTCCAAGGCATTTTTGCCAGAAGCAGGGCCATCCCGCACCAGTCGGTGACCCCGGCAAAGATCAAGCCGCAGCCGACAAATCCGCTGAGTAAGAAAAACCAAGGGCACACAAACCAGCCAAGGAGCACTCCTACGAGAATCAATGATCCTGCGCTGATCCGGACTTGGCGTTCGAGTGAAATAACCCCTTTGCCCCGTATTGTAGGGAGTCCGGCTGTCACCCAGGCATTTGTGCCACCTTCAATAACAAAACAATTTTCCACACCCGAGGCCACCAGTTTTTGCGCTGCGGACGTAGCCCTTTTACCCGACTGGCAAAGGAGATAAACAGGTTGATCCGGGGTGAATCCGGTTTTTTCATAAATGGATTTGGCATTGATATCTTCGAGGGGGAGTAGACGGGCAAATTGCGCATGGACAGCACGGTATTCCGCTGGGGTGCGAACATCGATAAATTGTAGGGAATCAAGATGACGACCCTCAAGGGATGCGGCGGGAATTGTATTAATATCAGATTGGCTCATGCATGATTCATTACCCCTTATTTGGGTGACTCGCCAGTGTTTTTCCGAATGTTCCACCCGATTAAAGGATAAAATAACAATTGTTCATCATTATTCTCTGGGAAAAGGCACGAAATGAAGGAATGGGATAAGCCTGAATGTTGTAAGCTGGCTTGACTTTGGAGATGGGGTAGTACCAACATACCCTGAAATCTGACCAAAGGAATCTTATGTCAAATCCCCGGATGCAAATCGCAACAGTCGATGAAGATACCATCGAGAAAATCAAGGACTTAGAAAAGGATATGGGGCTGTGTATCTTGGCCCTCGAACCAAAGTACCCGCTCGCTCCTCTGAGCCCGGAGCAGATGGGACGTATCCAGAAGCTCGAGCAGGAACTGGATATTGTGCTGCTTGCTTATAAGCCATAGGAGCAGTTCGTTCGTTTACTTTCCGTAGTGCAAATTGCGGGTATATCGAAGACCACGTGGTGGTTAAAAGGGGGCCAAGGATGAATATTAACCGGCATCTTAATCCAGGGAGGGTTGAATGGAGGCAAAAACTAAAACGCGCGGGATATTGACTGCGATTGCGGCTCTGGGCGTTGTTTTTGGTGATATCGGTACGAGCCCCCTTTATACATTCCAGGCAGCCTTGGGAACGATTAAAAATCCCACTCCTGCTGATGTCGTGGGGATCGTCTCACTGATTGTCTGGGCACTTTTCGTGATAGTGACATTAAAATATGTATTTCTGGTGATGCGGGCGGATTACCGTGGGGAGGGTGGCGTATTTGCCTTACTGGCCTTACTCGACCAGAAATTAAAAAGACTTCCGGAAAAAGGGTTACCCATCTATGCATTGGTTTTGTTATTCGGGGCGGCTTTATTACTGGGAGATGGGACGATTACCCCGGCCATTTCGGTCTTAAGTGCCCTTGAGGGACTAGTGACGATCCATCCCGATTTTTCCCATTATGTTGTTCCTTCGACCGTCCTTATCCTTGTATTACTCTTTAGTGTTCAACGCATAGGGACCGGTAAGCTGGGAGCTGTTTTTGGGTGGGTGATGATATTATGGTTTTTCACCCTAGCGCTCACGGGGCTCCTGTGGGTGATTCGTGAACCGGCTGTTTTAGCTGCATTAAATCCCTTGAATGCCATCCGAGTGGTTTATATTTTGGGACCGGGTTCATTAGTTTTATTAGGAACGGTGGTTCTCGCTGTGACGGGTGTGGAGGCCCTTTATGCGGACATGGGGCATTTTGGACGAAAAGCAATCGCGAGGGCATGGCATTGGATTGCCCTCCCGGCTTTGGTGCTGAATTACATGGGGCAGGGGGCCCTTTCGATGAAGAGCGTGGGCTGTTCACCCGATAACCCGTTTTTCGAATTGGTTCCAAAGGGATCACTGACGATTGCCTTGGTCATTCTTTCCACCGCTGCCACTGTTATAGCTTCCCAAGCCCTGATTTCCGGCGTCTTTTCGCTTACCGCTCAAGCGCAGGAATTGCGGTTCCTCCCGAAATTCATGATTCTCCATACCAGTGACAAGGAAAGGGGACAAGTTTATGTACCAGCGGTGAATTTTATTCTGGGGGCGACATGTATTTTATTGGTGATGACATTTCGGAGTAGCGATAATCTGGCGGCTGCTTATGGGCTCGCTGTGACTGGGACGATGGTGGTGACGACTTTGATTTTCGGTCGGGTGACGAGGGTTTGTTGGGGTTGGCCCTTGTGGAAAACATTACTGATCACAGGTGCTTTACTTATTTTCGAGCTGCCTTTCCTGATTTCATGTCTGACAAAAATCCCGGAAGGCGGTTATTTTCCGCTTGTGGTTGCGGGCGTGATTATGATTGTCATGCTTACTTGGTACCGGGGTCGGGCAATCATTTTCCGGATGATGGCTACGAGCCGGAATCAACCCGAGGAATTGGCAACAGTTCTGGACGATCCACAGACTTTGAAGCCCCGGGGGCAATTAACACTGATTTCGTCCAGCCCAAAACCCCTTTATGGGACTGCACGGGCCTTTGAATACCTTCACCGTGGAGGGGCATTACGTGAGCAAGTTGTCTTGATGAGTCTGGTCGGGGCGATGGAACCCGTCGTCGATGTCAAAAATACCGTTGAGGTAAAATGTTATTCCCCCCGCCTCTGGCATGTGATCGCGAGTTACGGTTACATGCAGGAACCCCATGCGCTTGAGATCCTCGAGCAAGCCAGTTTATTGAGCGAGGGCAAAATCAGTGCACCGGGTATCGACTCGTATTTCCTTTTGCCCCGCGAGATTATTGTGGAATATACTGGCTCAAAAATGCCACGCTGGCAACGTTCACTCTTCGGTTTTTTCTCCCGAATAGTCAGTCATGGCCCGGATTATTATTACATCCCCCAAGGCCACATTATGGAATTCACCTGGACCATGCGCGCTTAGGCGGGGAGCAGAGTCTCTACGCTTCGACGAGATCGGATTTACCTTCTTTTTGTGCTTTATTTTGAAGGGCTGCCTTAAAGAAATTCTGGCCGAGTTCCCAGACAGGGCCGGGGAATTTACGGCATTCTGTCAGGGTATCGTCGAGACCTTGGACAAAACGATCCACTTCCTTCTCGGTGATGATGAGGGGAGGCAGGATTTTCATGACGTCGGAATTATGGGCTGCCACCTGTGACAGAATACGGCTCCCATTAAGCATGGTCGTGACGACCATTTGGGCAAAAAGGCCTTTATCAAGTTTATGGATGAGTTTCCATGCGGTTTTAAGCATGAAAGTGGTGGGTTCCTTGAACTCCACGGCGATCATGAGCCCTTTGCCGCGGACTTCACCGATTAACTCGTGTTTAGATTTTAATGCATTGAGTTTCTCGACGATCAAGTCGCCCATCTTTGCGCAATTTTCGATAAGGTTTTCGTCATCCATCACGCGCAGTGAGGCTAGGCCACAAGCCATGGCGAGGTTATTGCGCCCAAATGTCGTCGAGTGAACGATACAACGGTCGAGGCTTGAAAAGGTTTTCTGGTAAATCTCGCGGCGGGTCAGGATGGCGGCGCAGGGGACGTAACCGCCACTCAAGCTTTTGGCCATCGTAATGATGTCCGGTTCAAGGTTCCAGTGTTCAAACCCGTAATATTTACCCGTGCGTCCCATGCCTGTTTGCACTTCATCTGAGATAAAGAGCGTTCCGTATTTCCGGCAGAGAGCGAGGGCTTTCGGGAAAAAGTCGCCTGTGGGGAATTTTACGGTTTTTCCTTGGACGGGCTCAGCAATAAAAGCGGCGACATCACCTTTTTTGAGTTCATACTCGAGGGCGGCGAGATCGTCAAAAGGCACGGAGTCAAATCCGGGAATAAAAGGGCCGAAACCTTCCTTAAAATATTTATTATGGGTCAGGGACAAGGCACCGTAGGAGAGGCCGTGGTAGGCTCCTTCCATGGATAATATCCTCGGGCGTGCCGTGGCGCAGCGGGCGAATTTCGCAGCGCCCTCGACGGCTTCCGTGCCGGAATTTGCAAAAAAGACAGCATCAATATGTTTGGGAGCGCGGCGGATTAATTCCTCAGCCAAAAGCCCACTGAGCAGGGCGCAATCCATCTGGACCATATTCGGCAAATCCATGTCCAGCACGTCCTTGATGGTTTTTTGGAGGACAGGGTGGTTCCTCCCGATATTAAAAGTGCTGTAGCCACTCAAAAAATCGAGGTAATCATTCCCGTCCATGTCGTAGAGGTAGGCGCCTTTGGCTTTGGCATAAACTTTATCAAAACCGATCGTGCGGTGCACCTTGACCAGAGTCCGGTTCACGTATTTATAGTGGAGATCATAATTCTCACCGAGACGGGATGTAACAATTTCTTTGATATCAAAACTCATAACTTTTGATACATTCGCATAAGTCCTGTAAAAAACAAGTATGGCTGTTTTGATAAATTTTATCAAACAGGTCTATAGGAACAAGAATATGCCTGAAGAGCCCACACACTTTGACCGACTCACTGAGAAAGTGAGAATGATTAACCTTAAGTGGTTGACCAAAGGTGATTTAGCTGATGATGCGAAAAAGTATATTGATCGGCTCGAGAAGGAGGATTTTGAGCTCATGACTCATGTGTGTCATGTCGCCTTAGCCTGCGCCCGCGAAGCTTCTACCCGGCACATGGATCCAAAGCCCTTTTTCTACGGGGGACTTTTTTCTCATACCACCCCCAAAGAAAGGGAAGAGTTACTGAGGAATAACAAAGTGACCAGTGCCTTGGTGGAGGCCATTGAAAAGCCGGACTCCCTCGCCCAAAACCTCTCATTTATGCACATTGACCAGCTGGCCCAGTTCCAGCAAATTGCTTCCATCATCCGTGATAAGGCCAAGGGGAAATAGCCGCCTTTTAAACCGGGCGGCTATGAGTGACTGCTATCGCCTTCGTCTTATTCGTGGGACGCGGGAGGATTACCTTTGAGGCGGTAAACCGCTCCGGTTTTCGTCAACCCAAGAGAGAGCCATTGCTCAGCGATAGACTGGATATCGACCATGAGTTTTTCACACCGTTGTGCGGCTTCCGTGTGGAGATCGTTTTCGCGTTGGAATTTGCATTGGAAGGCGAACTCCCCGACGAGTTGTTTCTGGTCACCACGGGTCCGCCAGACAGCGACATTCGATTTTGCCGTGATACCCTTACCGAAATCAAGCATGCCGATGTCCAGGAGCACTTCTTCGACAGCCGTGTGATTGACGAATTCAACATGTTCATCCGGGGATGTTTTCAAGGATTGTAAAGCAGGAAGGATGTGGATGAGGGTAGCCATCGCCGTGCGGTCCTCCTCATGGATCGCGCTGGAAGCGAATTGTGCATTATGCGAATAAAGCATCCGTACCCCACCGATTTTATCTTTGAGGGGTAATGCCTCTGCCTTGAATTTTATGAGGTAATCCCCGGCGATTTTCGGGCGGACATCGACCTCGGCGGCTGTGTGCAGGTCGGGGTGACGGAATTTAAATACATACTCAGGATCACCGACGGCGAACCCGTCCACGTAATCGGTGCGTTTCCGGAGGATGAATGCGTTATTATAAAGGCGGAAGTCGGCGGTATCCATAAAAAGAACCTCCCGGATCTGGGGACGGAGGTCTTTGAACCCTTTCCGGGAAAAATCCACCCCGGTCTTTTCAGCGGCGATTTTGACGAGTTTGGCAAATTCATTAAAACTTTCCACAGAGGTAAAACGGTTACCGTTGAGGATGATTTTGCACTCTAAGTATTTCACTTCGTCCAGGGGATGTCCGTCCGAGTAAGTGCCTTTGTTTTCCGGTTGGGTGCTTTTTGTATTATCTTCCATAGGGAGTGATTTCTTTTGGGTTAATTATAAAGGTTTTTTGCTAATTGAAAAGTGCTCTGATTATTTCCTTAAATCAAGAAATTTTATTTGGAAGAAAACCGCTTAAAAAAATACCCTCGAACCACTCACCTGGACTCGATCGGAATCCTCTAGGTCGACTAAAAATATGATTCTTTTTATCTTGGGGGTTTCCAGCACTGTTCTCGACGAAAAAACTTTTTTTTCGATTTACGTATTTAAGGACGATTGGGGGGATCGATTAGAATTTAACGGCGACCACGACATCAGCGACGTTAGTGCCGGTTTGTCCGGTGGTGATGAGTTGTCCGATGGCCTTGAAAAAAATATGGCTGTTATGTTCACGGAGGAGTTTTTGAGCTGATAGTCCCTTTGATTTGCCGTGGGCAACGGTTTCAGGGGTACAAAAGGCTCCCGCAGCATTTGACATACCATCAATCCCGTCGGTGCCGAAGGAAACCAGAGCAATTTGCGGATGGCCCCCGGATTTGGAGAGTGCGATAGCCGCCGCGAGGACGAGTTCTTGGTTGCGCCCGCCTTTACCCGTTTTGCCTTTGAGGGTGACGGTGGATTCCCCGCCATAGATCAGGCAGGTTTTGGGAGGGGCGGCGGCGATATCTTGCGCTATTTGTGCGCCCGCCTTTTTGGCTTCACCCCTTAGTTCAGTGGTAACGATCCGAGTTTTGAATCCTGATTTCCGGGCATAAATGGCAGCGGCACGGCAGGCTTGGGCATTATTGGCGATGAGAAAATTCCGTGCGCGTGGATGATGAGTCGGGCCGGAGGCGATGATCGGAATCGGATCCCCCATGACATCAGAAATAATCAGTGAAACAACTTGCGCGGGCTGGGCCATTTGCGCCAAGCCTCCACCTTTGATCCGGTCGAGGGCTTTGCGGATACCATTGACTGTCATGATGTCGGCTCCGCTGGCTAAAAGTATTTTATTCACGTCCCGGTAAGAGGCCAGGCTGATGCCGGGCTTCGGGAGGATGGCCAAGGCCGATGCCCCGCCGGAGATACAACAAAGCACAAGGGTTTCCCTAGAGCAATTTGCTGCCGTGTCAGCAATGGCCCGGCCTGCACGAAGGCTATTCCGGTCGGGGAGGGGATGCCCGGATTCGATGACGGTCATTCTTTGGTCAAACTTTACGGAAATCGTTTTTCCAGAGACCACGGCGGGCTTTTTAAAATACCCTTTTTTTGTGACAATGACCCCTTTTGAGAGTTTATCCCCGATCATCGGGATCAGGGTCGCGGCCATGGGCACCGCTGCTTTTCCGACGGCGATCAACCGGATTTCGTCAAATCGCGCCAAGTCGAAAATTTCCCGATCTACGCGCAATTTGCTCCCGCGCCGTCTCACATGGGATAGGATCGCCTCAACGGGACAAACCGCCCGGAGCGCGGACTCCACCAGCTCCTCAAAGACAGGACGTGGGTTCATTTGACGGGAGTTCCTTGCGGATTGACGGGGGTGTAATGTCTGTGGGGATGTCACGTTTTTTGGTCTCATGCCGATTTTTTTTTCCTGGCGGTGCTCGTCAGTGTGTTATCCCTTTAGTTTCCAAGTCGGGAGGCATGACTAATGGGATGATTTCACGTTTATGACGGCGGTAGATATTAAAATCACTATCCACGGTGATCACGGGCAGCTCAGGATGGAGTTCACTCATCCGGATGAGACAGAGGTCAGCGAGGTCGGGCTGACGATCCGCATAACGCTGGGCCAGCGCGGTAAGATTCGGACGGTGACTTTCCGTATCGAAAGCCAGCCGGATGAGGCCAGTGTCCAGCATGCGCAGTATCAGCCCACTGTCGCTGAGATGAAAGGCTGTCTCCGCTAATACCGCTTCACAGGTCAAGAGCGGTTCATGGATCGTTTCGGCGATCGCATAAGCCCACGGGAAATAACGATCCCGCCGGTTGGCGAAAGCCACGAGGAATCCTGTGTCGGCGATCCCTTTCATGACGCGGTTGTTGACTTTGAGAAGCCGCGTTTCTGACTAAGCCCGGGATCACCCTCCATTCCACCCGCAAGATCGAGGAAGGGCTGGCGGCGAGTCTCTGTGCGACTGCGTTCGAGCTGTTCCCTCACGATCCGGCCTTTGGGCAGACCTGTAATCCGGGATTGCTCTTCGAGCCAATGATCCAGATATTCCGGTAAACGAATGGTGATTGTGTTACCCATACGCATGAATGTAAGACATACATACTGTTTCTGCAAGACAGCAATCCTATCTTTTGACTGCGAGGGTGAGGCCATCGGCAATGGGAATCATGGACAGGTCGATGCGGGAATCGTGGTGGAGGGATTTGGCGAGCAGGCGCAGTTCGACCGTATCGATTTCCTGATTTTGGGGATCAGCGACACGACCGCTCCAGAGGACATTGTCGAAAATAATCAGGCCACCGGGGCGGAGGAGGGTCAGGGATTTTTCGTAGTAATATTTATAATTATGTTTGTCCGCGTCGATGAAGGCGAGGTCAAAGGTCCCGGCTTGGCCTTCGCTAATCCAGAGGTCGAGTGTATCAATGGCCGGGGCTAGGGTGAGTGAAATCCGGGATTCTAACCCCGCTTCTTTCCAGAACCGGCGAGCGACCTGAGTCCATTCATCGCTGACATCGAGACAGTGGAGCTGCCCATCGGGGGGCATGGCCTGAGCGATACAAATGGCACTATAACCGGTGAATGTACCGATTTCGAGGGCTTTGCGCGCACCGGAAAGTCTGACCAGTAGAGACATGAATTGACCTTGTTCCGGCGCAATTTGCATGACAGCCATGGGCAGGCTGGCCGTTTCCTCACGCAATTTGCGCAAGAGGGGAGATTCCCGTAAACTATTGTCCAGGATGTAGTTATAGATAGAGTCGTCGAGGGAGATGAATTTTGATGAGCAGCCCATAATATTCATCCGTAACAAATCCCGGGGAAAAGAGGAAGGATGATACTGGAAAATTCCGCTTGAATTCCTCCGAAGGAGGACTAACAGTTTAGGCCTATGCTTAAAATCGGTGATAAACTTCCCACATTTTCGGGTCAGGCCTATATGCCTGACGGTAACTTCAAAGAAATCCACAGTTCGGACTTCCACGGTCGTTGGCTCGTGGTTTTCTTTTGGCCTCTCGACTTCACTTTCGTGTGTCCTACAGAGATTAAAGGGTTTAATAACCTTTTCGAGGATTTCAAGAAGGCGGGTGTCGATATTCTCGGTGTCTCCACGGACAGTGAATACTCCCACAAAGCCTGGGTCGAAGCTGATGCTAAAAACGGTGGACTCGGAGCCGTTAAATTCCCGCTTTATGCCGACACCACTCGCCACGTGACTGAATCTTTCGGTTGCCTCTTTGCTGAGAAAGGAATCGCTTACCGCGGCACCTTTATTTTTGACCAGGATAGTATCCTCCAGAGCTACACGGTAAATACCCTCCATGCAGGACGCAGTGTCAAAGAAACCCTTCGCACACTCCAAGCCCTCCAAGCCGGTGGTTTAGCGCCCTGTGAATGGGAGCCCGGTAAAGACCTGATCAAGGTGTGATCGAGATATTTACGTGAATTAAAAAAAAAATCACTTTCAAAAAGCCTTTGTCCTCCGGGACGAGGGCTTTTTGCTTTTTAATGGCGGTGGTGTGATGGGAGAGGACTCCAGCACAGGCCGTGAAGGAAAGAATTAAACTCTTCTGAGCGGATTTTTCTCTAAGAAAACCTTTGCCATCAGGGCGGGTGGGGTTTTGAGTGATAGTTTCATGGCGAAAAATGAAAATGCAGCGGTTTATCTGGTGACAGGTTCTGATGAACTCAAGGTTCGGGAGGAATCGAAGGCATTAGCTGACCAACTCGCCAAAGGGGCGGGGGAATTTGGCCTTGAGGTCGTCGATGCCCAGGCGGAAAATGCCGAGCATGTGGGGAGAATCTGCGCAAATTGTTATGAGGCCCTCCAAACGATGCCATTCCTCGGCGGGGACAAGGTCGTCTGGTTCAAGAATGCGAATTTCCTGGATGACTCGATGCTGGCGAAAACTAATGCTGCTACAGAGGGACTGGCGCAAATTGTCGATCTCCTGAAGGCGGGATTACCCGCGGGGGTGAAGCTCGTAGTGAGCGCCGCAAATTGTGATAAACGTAAGGGTTTTTACAAGACGGTCGAAAAGTCCGGGGAGGTCAGGCTTTTTGAAGCGGTGGACACCAGCAAACGCGATTGGGAAGGGCAGGTCGAGGACGATATCCGCGGGCGTTTGGCTAAGGAAGGTATCCGGATCGAGCCGGAGGCCGCTTATCTACTGGCGGAGTGTGTGGGTGGAGATTCTCTCGTGCTCGGAAAAGAAATCGAGAAACTCTGCCTCTATGCTGGCGAAGAAAAAATAATCCGCGAAGAGGATATCCGCCTGATCGTGAGCCCCAGCCGCGAGCAAATCGCGTGGGAGCTCGGCGACTCCCTGATCGAACGTGAGGCCGGCAAGTGTATCAGTATCTTGGAACGGCTTCTTTTCCAGGGTAATGAACCGATTGCCCTGCTCGCGACATTGATTAATAAAGTCAGACAGACACTTTTAGCCAAAGAACTCCTCGAGGTGGCCGGGATCCGGATCAGCGGGAACTTCGCCGATTTCAAGACGCGACTTGCGCGGGCCGCCCAACAACTGGCCGATCAAATGCCCGGGGACGCGAAATATAACCCTCTGTCGATGAATCCCTTTGTCCTCTTCAAAGTAGCGCAAGCCTCATCGAGATTTACTAAAAATGAACTCATCCGGGCCATGGACACACTGGCGAAAACTTATTTAGCCCTGATTTACAGTTCCGCAGATGCGCAAATTGCGCTGGAGAGCGCGATTATCCGGATCGCCGGACAGAAAAAAGCCGCTGCGCCTACGAGCCGGAGATAACGGTTTCCCCGGTAGGAGCCTCTGAACCGCCGAGGGGTTCATCGGTGACGAAGAATTCTTCCGGTTTACTCTGTGTTCCTTCGAGTTTGATCGCGGTTGACCCGCTGCCCTCGAGGTTAGGATTCATAAAACCGAGACTGACATCATCACCATTGACGGTGGCCCAGACTTGCCAGACTTGACCATCCTTGAGTTTGGGCAAATTGCGCGCGTAGATGACGCCCGAGCTGGACTTGTCATCCCAGATACAACGGGCGAAAGCGGAGGCTTGTGAACTTGTCGCGGCGAGGAAAATCACACGTCCGAGGTTGCCCTCGATAAATTCGATACGGGCATCCTTGCTTTTGAGCTCATCCTTGAGTGCGGCGATTTCGGTTTCGAGTTTATCGATATTTTGTTGGGATTGCTGGAGGCGTCCCTGGAAATTCTTTTCGGTATCCATGGCACTGGATGTCAGGGTTTTTGCGGCTTGGAGCTGTTCCTCGAACCCGCGGACTTTGGTCTGGCTTTCGAGTTGATCGGTCCGGAGTCTTTTCATTTCGGAGAGTTGGCCGTTGTATTTCGAGTAGATCCAATAAAAACCCACGGCAAAAATAACCGTAAAACCCCAAGCGACAAATGATTTGACCGCCCACCAATTCACCGGTTGTGGGCCTGTAGCGGTTTTTTTGGGGTGTTTGGCGGCTTCTTTATTCTTTAATATATCATCGAGTTTTTGGTTCTCGTGTTTAAATACCGGGGAGGCCGGAGCGTCATCCTTTTTAGGGGGAGTCGCCGTGACGGATTTATTGCTGGCTGCATCGACGGGTTTTGCCGGTTTGTCTTCAGGCCCTTTTTTCTCATCCTTGGCGGGAATAACCACTGGTGCTTTTTTATCGTCCTTGGCCGTATCCACTTTGGTCGGAATCGCCGATGTGAAGGTTTGTACAGGAGGAAGGGAGGTCGCAGGCAGTTTGATACCGCCACTGGTCGGTGAAATAACAGGGGGAAGGCCGAAAGATACTTTGGTAGCGTCCTTAGGCGGGAGGGCAGATGTATTACCACCGGGTGCAGGAGCTGTGGCGATTTTCGGCGGGACATTAGCGGTCAGCAGGGGAGTCGCCGCTCCTGCCTTTGTGTCCAAGGGTTTCGCCATCGTATCAGCTGATGGGAGAGACACCTTCACCGAGGGGGCCGCCGGTGTGAGTGAAGGGCCTGATGTCGGTGCGCTTTCAATGGGTTTTGAAA
>JAWXBN010000080.1 GCA_034440155.1 Verrucomicrobiota bacterium
ATTAGCGTCCTCAACCGTCCGTTCCCGACCACCGAGTTTCAACGATCACCAGGCATTCTTTTGACTACCCGCGACTGACCGCCACCATGTCCGACTGATAAAACGCGTACTCTTATATACTAGGGCATCAAGTAGCCCCTTGTCAACAGGCTTCATTAATAAAAAATCAACTATTTATTTGATAAAATAGGAAAGATTTTCCAGTTCCATAGCCAGATTGACACTGTTGACCACTACGCGGTCAGGGACCGCAAGCCTAATCGGGACGAAATTCAGTATTCCATCGATTCCACATTCTACCAGATGATTACAAGCTTCCTGGGCCGAAAAAGGGGGAACAGTAATGATTGCCATTTTAATATGGTTTTCCTGCACAAAATTTTTTAACCCAGTCATCGGGAGGATCGGGATATCGAATTTTTTTGAGCGTTTCCTTTTCAGATCCACGTCGAAGCCTGCAATAATTTCAAAGCCCTCCTTTTGGAAACCCCTATAAGAAAGAAGAGCCGAACCCAAGTCACCGACCCCGACAAGTACGACCGGCTTGAGTTTGTTTGTGCCCAGTAAAAGCGCAATTTGCTTCACCATATCCGGGACGTTATAACCGACTCCTTTGAGCCCGAAGTTACCAAAATGGGCGAGATCTTTTCTGAGTTGCGAGGGGGTTACACCAGCGATTTTTGAGAGTGTTTGAGAAGAGACTGTTTCTACGGCATTCTCCAAAAGCCTTTGTAGGCAACGGAAATAGACGGAAAGCCGGTAAACGGTTTTTCGAGGGACGAGGGGATTCACGGGGTTCCGTACTAACAAATTATCCTTATGACAACAAGACTCAATTGCAATGTGATACTCTGGGCATGTAATACTGTAAGCCCTGTTACTCGAGGATTTTAGGAAAAAAATCCTGTCTACGGTTTGGAAGCATTATAAAAACTGAGAACTTGCTCAGGACTGAGGGCATTTCCAATAATAAAGATGTCATCAAGACATCCTTTGAATACAGCATTAACCCTATTGATACTGGAGTCACATGTGCCAATATAGAGGGGGGAAGAGTTGATATTAGTATACTTGACCGCTTGTTGGCAGTCTTGAATACCATCGACATAAAGACGCATGGTTTCTTTGTCATAGACCGCTGCAACCATGTGCCACTGATCGTCATTGTACGCCTTTTGGCTCATAAGGCGCGGATCTTGGTTGAGATAAAAGACAAATTTATTCTGTGTGATCCCGATACCATAACCATTAAATGATCCGGCCTGATGTTTTGAGATCGCAGCATTATCAGGGTTATCTAAGTTAAACTTCATCCATGCAATAATCGTAAAAGGAGTATTCTGCAGATACAGTTCATTGCTTTTATCAATTTCGATAAATGACTTGGCGTTATTCAGCCACAGGGCTTTACCGGCATTACCGAAACGGTCGGTGGTGAATTCGAGTGCGTATCCCTTGCCTTGGTACTCCTCACGTGCACTATTTTTTGCGTCCCCATCCAAGGCCAGGTAAATAATAATGTCATTTTTCTCTACTGCATATCCAGGGGCATGAAAGAAAATGAGATAAAGAACCCCTACCAAGACGGCCTTTGAAAAATGATACATCACCACACAGTATAATCCCCCGTGTGGTAGAGGGGAAGTGGAATTTATGTATACAGCAGAATAGGGTGTGAATTGTTTTTTCGTCACACATTAAAGATCATCGTGCGAGAGACCACTCCCCTACCAAGTCTGCATAAACCCTTCAACCAACGAAGGGTTTATTCCTTTGCGCCACCTTGACGGAGGAGTTCTGCAGATTTTGCGCGATTAGCTCGGAGGGCATATTGCAAGGCAGTCATCCCGTTTTTATCTTTCATGGTGACATCAGCCCCTTTAGCAATGAGGTAAAGAACAGTTTCGTCATGGCCATTATCCGCAGCCATCATGAGGGCGGTTCTTCCCCCTGAATCAATGGCATCCATATTTACTTTGTTATTAACAAGCGCCTCGATGACTTTAATGAGACCCTGGCGGCCGACTAAGACGATAAGGGGAATGCCGTCCCGTGTGGTAATATTCACATCTGCCTTTGCACCGGCGAGCAGATCGATCAATGTGGCTTGATCCTTGATTGCCGCATAAATGAGCGCGGTATTGCCGCTGTTATCTAAGGCATTAATATCAGCCCCTTTTTTGAGCAGGATCATACAGGTGGTCACTTGGCCATTACTGGCTGCAGCCATCAAGGGTGTTCCTCCCGAGGGGGTTCGCGAATTAATATCAGCCCCTTTGGAGACAAGATTAACCGCAATGTCCCCAAATCCTTTCTCTGCGGCTATATATACAAGAGGAACCCCGTCCTTGTCTGTGTTACGAGGATCGGCTTTGGCTTCAAGCAAGCGGGAGACAGTGTTTTTAAATCCTTTTCTGATCGCTGCCTCAAGGGCTGTAACATCTTTTTCGTTCTTGCCGTTTACTTTAATGCCACCCTTGATAAAAGCATCCGTCACACTCAAATCACCTTTTCCGGCATATTCCACAAAGTTATCAACGGTAAAGGAAATCTCTTTTTTCTCGAGCTCCATTTGGGCTTTTCGTTTATCTTTGCAGAGCGGAGTCATGCTTAATCCCCCTGCCAAAAGAAACAATATAATGATAAACTTCCACATCCATTAATAATATTTAGAATTTCCATAATGTCGATTTTTTTGTTTCTATTTATGTTAATTGAAACTAGTTTAAATTTTGTTTCAGTATTTTCCTGTCAGATTATAACAAAATTCTTATGATAATGTCACTCTATCCGCTTAAATATTCAGGAATACTTTTCTTAATATTGACCCTCATTTTTTCAATAGGTTGCCAAACTCCTGGGGAACAAACGGACGCCAAGAATGCCTCAGGTGCAGCTAAAGCTGGCACCTCGAAGGGAGGTAGTAAGTCTGATGCATCTGAAAAAACGAAAACGGCAACAGCTAAAAATGAAGATACTTCCACTGATAAAAAGCCTGTATTTAGGGAGCCAGATGACTCGTGGACGTATCTAAGGATTTCAACGGTCGATGAGTCGACAAAACAGAGTTTGACTCAGGGTTATGTCGCGATGGCGAGGGGGGAATTCCGTTTGATCCTGGCAGGTGTCGACCTGAATATGAAAGTGGAAGTCAGCGGGAATAACGGGAAAATAGTGGTTTGGGGAGCTAATGAAGGAAAGTGGGAGGGTGTGCTGGATGAAAAGACTCCGATGGCCATGCAACCCTTTTTTATGCTGGCCCAAGCATATAAGATTGCATTAGACTCGGCCATGGATTCAGGCGGGGTAAAATTTTCGTTCCGTGGTCTCAATAGATCAAAAGTGGAAGTAGGAGAAGTTTTTTTCGGGCCAGTGAAGTCTGGATACATGTTTCCCAGCGACATGGCCGTTGTCTTTGAAAAAACGGGGATGCAAATCAGCTTCTTGATTGAAGAATAAAAAACGTCCCCTGTACATTTTTCAAGGGACGTTTTGCGTCAGGGTAATTTTTTTTCTTCAGGAATTCAATTCTGGTATTTCACACCACAGCCGTAAGGTTTAGTTTCAGGCGTGGAAACAGGTTTTCCAGACTGGGCCTCGGTGAGGGCTTGGATCACGTAGTTAATTATTTTATCACCTTCTTGCCTGTTATCGATAGCTCCGGCATAAATGATAACTCCCTCTGGATTAACCACAAAAACGTGGGGAGTGGTTTTGGCCCCGTATTCTTTTCCGACCTTACCATCCGGATCAAGCAGGATGGCCGTGGCTTTTGAACCTGTTTCTTTGGCTTTTACAGACTCTTTTTCGGGGGTATTAAAATCCTGATGGCCGGGATTTGTCGAATTAACCGACAACCAGACGGCTCCCATCCCGGTTGCTTTGGTTTGGGTTGCCTGCATCAGGCCCGGTTTGTACTGGCCCACGACAAACGGGCATCCATGGTTGAGCCATTCGAGCACGACATATTTTCCTTTAAAATCCGCCAGGCTTTCTGATTTTCCTGATGTATCTTTCAACGTAAATGAAGGTGCGGGTTGTCCGACCTGGGCTACTGCAAGGGCACTCACCATTCCCAATGTGCTGATACAGACAAGTGCAAAGAATGTTTTAAGGGTATTTGTCATAGATATATAGAATGGACTCGATTGATTTTTTTTCAAGTGACATTTACTGATGATCAAAAGATTGTTTTATCCAAAAAGCGGGATTATGGTGCTTATTTGTCAAAAAAACCTGCTAATTTGATTTAGCTCCTGCCGAGGGAAGGCTCTATAAGCCGGCGTTTTTGTAGGGCGCCTGGCTGATGTGGTCTTGGCAATACTCTTCCCCATCCGAGCCGGAGATCCGGAATTCCAAGTCAGGGTTTGAGACGTCCGTGCGGTGGCAGACCATACACTCGTGGAAAGAACTTTGTCCGTTGTCATTGATTGGCTTTTGGAATTCTTTAAGTCGGATCTTTTGTTGTGAAATGACTTTCCGGTTCCGGTAGATTTCGAGGTAGAAAGCCCAGAAGAAAAGGAAGTAATTACCGAAAGAAACGAGGATCGCCGCTTTTTGGGCGAAACTGCCAAAAAGTATCGCAGGGAGAAGCATGGCAGCGGAAATAATCCCGAGCCACTTGACCTTTAAGGGGATGATCATAAAAAAATGGATGATTTCGTCGGGGAATACTGTGGCGTAAGCAAATAGCAATGACAACATCAGGAATACATTATCGACTTGCCCGCGCACGACAAAAAAAGCGACAATGGTCATAAAAAACATGCCGCAAAGAAGGTAGAGGTTAAGTTTAAAAGTGCCCCATGCAGCCTCCAAGCTGTCGCCGATCGACCAGAAAAAGAGGAAATAAAACAAAATAAAAATCACCCATCCGCCCTTAAAAGAATCAGGCGGGATAAAGACATAGGTAATCAAACGCCAGAGTTCACCCGAGAGCACAGCTGCCGGGTCGAGGATTAAACGGGCCTGTAGGCCGGGCATCGCCATCACAAGGACAAAAAAAGCAGCCTGGACCAAGATTACATACCGGATGATTCCGGGAATAGCCAGTTTCCCGAAACGTTTTTCTAATCGAACAATAAGATTCATAAAGGCATAAGATGTTGTGAATCAGAATATATTGCAAGCCGTGCCCGAAAAAATAATTCTCTTGCTTGCGAAATTGACATCTTGATATATTTTTCATTAATGAAAAATATATTCATGGCACTCATGGCGGTTGCGGTAACCGTCAGTTTTACAACATCCACTCTCTCTGCAGGCACTTGCGGCGGGTGTAGTGGCTCCAAAGATAAAGAGACACCCAAAGACAGCGGTGATTCCAAGGATAAGCCGGCTAAATCCTGACTGCAGTTTTTGTCGAGGAATCCCCAACGGTTCTTTGGATAAGGTAATTAAATCAAAAGCGGGGCTTTAAGCCCCGCTTTTTTATCTCAAGAACACCCCCTTCTAGGAATCCCTGTATGATGTGCCGATACCGTTTAATGATCACAATAGTTACCTTGGTGGTCATTATAGCCGGTGGGACTTATTGGTATATGACAAGGGACATGCGGAGGATCAATAAACGTTTTGATATGATGATCGCGCAATTTGCAAAAACGGGGGTTGAGGCGGATATCGATCAACTTACTAAAACGGCTGTGGTTTCCGGGACATTTATGAATCCCGTAGCGATTGATTTTTTAGGGGAAATGGTTTCGGTCGGTGCTGATGAATTCAAAGGAGGCATTTATGAGGTGCGTAGCGGGGCCAAAAAAATCGAAATAAATGTCGAGGATAGACAATTGGTTTTGGACGAGGAAAATGGCCGTGCTTCGATGGAATTAAAGGTTGTTATCTTTGTGGATGGGGATTTATTCCGGATTCCTGAAGGTGCAAACATCCGGATGGAATGGCAGAAAGACCGTGAGTCGAAGGATTGGAAAATTGCCAAGGTGATGGTTCATGAAAAGTAAAAAATGGATGTAGCTAAGTAGAGAAAAGTTTTATCTAGGAGGAATGAGAGAAGGACCCGGAGTTGGATTAAATCTTTTTGAGAATTTTCCTCAAGGCGGCAAGATTACGCCGGCTGACAGGAATCATGTCTGAGGAATGGTTCAGGAGGACACTCACTTCCCCCTCTTCGGTTTGACTCATTTCCTTGAAGTCTTGAATGTTGATAATGGATGCCCGGTGGGTTCGGAAAAATAGATTTTTGGGCAATGTATTTTCCCATTCTTGCATGGATTTTAATATCAGGCCTTTGCCATGGGTCAATGTGGTTACCTCGGTATAATCCCCGAGTGCATGGATCAGGATAATGTCATTGACGGGGCAGAATAAATTCTTATTGCCGATCCTGAGGAGCATGCGGTCATCATTTTCAAGGGCAAGGGGGTTAGAGGGTGGCCTTTTTTTAGGGGATGACAGGAGCCTTTCGATGGATTGGTGGAGCCTGTCGAAATCGATGGGCTTAGTCAGGTAATCAAGGGCATTAATGGCGAATGCGCGCAGGGCGTATTGCTCATAGGCGGTCACAAAGATGACTTCGATATCCGCGTCGATTTTGGGGATCAGGTCAAATCCAAGGCCGTCACGCAGCTCGATATCGAGAAAGATCACATCAGGCTTGGCGAGCGGGATTTTTTCTGCCGCTTCACCCACGGAGCGAGCTTCACCCACGACCTCGACTTCCGGTATATCGGAGAGGAGATTACGGAGTTCCCTGTTGGCGAGGATTTCATCATCGACTAGAAATGCGCGTAAGCTTGTATTCATGGGGTTATTTGGGATGGGGATCATTATGCACAAGTGGAATATTTTTCGAAACAGGAATTTTCATGATGACCCGGACTTGGCCGCCCTCCTCATATATATTAATATTTGCATCATCTCCATAAAGGAAAATCAGGCGGTCACTAATATTGGAGATGCCGATATGGGTTGATTCGATGGTTTCCGAAGAATCCACCCATTTGCCGGTGTTACTGACTTCAATATTTAAAAATTCCCCTTCCATCCACGCAAAGATTTTTACAGTTAGTTGGTTAGGATTTGTTTTTTTTCCGTATTTGACGGCATTTTCAACCAGTGGTTGCACGAGAAGCGGGGCGATGGGATAATCCAATGTTTCCGGCTGGATATTCATTTCCACGGACAGGTCGTCACTAAACCTGATTTTTTCAATCTCGAGGTATTTGGTCAGTGCGGTAATCTCTTGTTTGAGTTTTACAAAAGGCTGGTTGCCGTCCCGCAGAGAGTAACGGAGGTATTCCGAGAGGTTGGAAATCATCGACCGGGCTTCTTTATTGTCGTTGGGAATAAAAGCGCGGATGGAATTCAGTGTATTGAATAAAAAATGAGGATTGATTTGATACCGGAGGGAGGTGAGTTGTGCTTCTCGTGCCAGAATGTCTTCCGCTTTTTTCCTTTGGGAGATATTGATGCACGTTCCAATCATTCTCACCGGTATGCCATGGGGATCCCTTTGGGCTTCACCCCTTAAAACAAACCATTCATACTCACCCTTTTTATCTTTGATACGGACTTCCACGCGGAAGGGCTTTTTCTTGGCAAAATTCTCCTCCAGATGCTGGGCTAAAACCAACCGGTCGGCAGGATGGATTTGTTCATAAAAATATTCCATACTGTGGGGGAATTCCCCTTCACTGTGTCCGATCAGTGCTTTGAGTTGTCCAGAAAAATAACATTCATCGGTACTGATATTCCAATCCCAGATGCCAATGCGCGCAGCTTCAGTGGCTAATGATAGTTGTTCCTCGCTTTGGCGGATTTTTCGTTCGGACTCCTTGATTTCAGTGATATCTAAGTGTGTTCCCGCCAGGACCAGAGGAGTACCGGTAGGAGAATATTTAATGATCCGGCCCCGGCTGAGAACCCATACCCAATGCCCGTCTTCATGGCGGAGCCTGTGCTCGAATTCCTGGTGCTCCCTTTTTCCGGTGAGATACTCATCCTGAATGCCTGAAATACGGTCTCGATCTTCGGGGTGGATGCGGCTTATCCAGGTGGCTACGTCAGGGAGGACCTTATCCGGGGGCATACCCAGCATTTTTGCCCATTCGGGATTATAGGATGTTTTGCCTGTCTGGATATCATATACCCATGTGCCGACATGTGCCCCTTCGATTGTCAGGTGGAGGAGTTCGTTGGCTTGAGCGAGCTCTTCCCTTGTCCTTATTTCTTTGGTGATATCCCTCTGGATGGCTGCAAATTGTTCGGGTTTTCCATTAATGCCGGGGATCGGAAAAATATCGATGTCCGTCCAATATTCGAAACCTTCTTTTGTGTAATTAATGACTTGTGTGCGGATGGATTGGTTCTTGTCGAGGGCCTCCCGGATTTTCTTGAGGTTTTCAAGGTCGGTTTTTGGACCCTGGAAGATTTTGGGTGTTTGGCCGATGAGTTCATTCACAGTGTAACCTGTCAGATCGGCCATGGTTTGGTTCGCATAAAGAATCGTGGGATGGTTACTATCCGCCTTTGTAATCAGTACGCCGCTATTGATATGCTGGACAAAAGAATCAAGGGTCCGCTGTTTTTTGATTGCTTCAATTTCCTGTGTGGCATTAGTAAATGTCAGTACGGCCCCGGTTGATTTCCCGGTGGTATCATCAATGAGAGGACTGGAATTCATCGCTACCCAGCAATAGGGGAGTCCATCATGGCCGAGGATACCTATTTTGACATTTACATAGGGTTTCCCGGTTAAGACGGTGAGATGGGCGGGATGCTCTTCGAGGGTCAGGTGTTTGCCCTCTGGGTGAATCAGTCGGTTTTCCCAATCTTTCCAATTTGTTTTTTTGAGCCCCTCGACAGTCGTCCTTAAAATTGCTGCCGCGCTGGTATTACACATGACGATTTCAAGCTCTGGGGAATAAACAATAACCCCTTCACTCATGGACTCGATGATGGATTCGTATTTGAGTTCATTGCGCCTGATTTCAATATCTGTCTCTAATGCGCTGAAAGCCGCAGAGAGGATATTCCCGAGGATCCTCAAGTCGGCTATTTCTATTTGTTTCCAGAGATGGTTGCGGGATGTGAATTCAATCGCTAAAACCGCACGGAATTTATTATTGAATATAACAGGGACATAGCCGGCGGATTTGATCCCTGATTCCAGGAAAAAATCCTTTTCCGCTGTGGCCTCATACGGGAGTAGTTCCGGTGATTCAAAACAAAAGGGAATCGCAAGCTGTAGCTGTTTCCAGATATAGGAGGTGTTCTCATCGAAGAAAAACATCTCCCCTAATACACACTTGTCGTCAGGCCATTGGATCGAAAAATAGGAACTGGTGTTGTCCTCACCGATAATATTAAAATAGACATGGTCCGCTAAAAAAAGTTCTCCCACCCTTTGGCATTCGGCCTTTAACACCCGGAAAAAAGATTTTTGGTCGCCCAGCTGGCTGAAAAGCATGGATGAGAATTCAGAAGTGTTTTGGGAGATTTGCACGGCAGAGAGCAGCTCCTCCTCGGCAGTCAAGAGTTCATCAACGGTTGAATCTGTCATGGCGAGTAAAAGGGGGCGCCCGGATAATTCTAATTTATCGATTAAGACGCGGTAATGGATGATTTTGCCGCCGGGATTCTTGATTTTCCATTCAAAACGTTGGGCGCCTGACTCTTTAGCCCGTAAGAGCCAGTGGTGCGCTTCTTTTTTGGAGAAGGGTGAGGGCAGTGAGCAGAAAGCATTTTCCAAATCATTGACCAAATGGCATTCATGGAGCTTAAAGGCGGAGCTATTGGCTGCAAGAAGGCGGAAATTATCCCAGTCGAAAATATATACCCCCTCTTCCCGTGACTCATACATACGCACAAGGTCTTTTAAGTAAGAGTCTGGAGCCTTTTTAGGTGTATTTTCCTCCATAAGAATAGATTAATCTAACACACACACAGGAGATTAAGCAAATTTTCTCTTGCAAGGTAAATTAGTATATAAATAATTGATATTTATCCGTTTAGCGATTTTTTACCGCCGTTGGTAGAAAATGTCTCCCTAAGATAATGTATTAGGATAATATCTGTCCTATTAGTTAATCAGTATTCTCGTATGCAATTATTTTAACAATTCTTGATGAGTTTATCCATTTTCTATCGAATGATGATAAGGGCATGCCTGTATGGACTGCTGACGCCTGTGGTTTGGGGACAATCAGTGTGGGACGGTGGCGGCGCAAACGGAAATTGGAATACTTCGACAAATTGGACCGCAGACACATCACCTGTGACGGGGGCTGCACTTGTTTTTAGTGGGACCACCAGACTCTCCAATACAAATAACCTCGCCACTTCTTTTGTCTTCAACGGCATCACATTTACGAACTCGGCCGGGGCATTTGTCATTACCGGGAATACCTTTTCAGTCACTAATACTCTCTTGAATCTTTCGACGAATTTACAGACTCTCCAGCAGGCATTTACCCTAGGAACCTCGGTAACCATGAATGCATCAAATGGAGCCATGGTCTTTAGCGGTAATATTACCAACGGCGGCAATTTGCTCTCGGTGGCGGGAGTATCAAACCTGACCCTTTCGGGTATTGTCGTAGGTAACGCCGGTATTCAAAAAGGTGGTGCCAACCGATTGATTCTTTCCGGGGCAAACACATTTACCGGTAACCTCACAAATAACTCCGGCATTATCCAGATGAGTGCTGACAATAATCTGGGCAACACCGCCAATGATGTGGTTTTTAATGGAGGGGTCTTGAATGTCGGGGGGAGCTTCACCCTAAATGCCGGACGCCAATTGATCGGGGGAACAAGTAATATCATCGTCGATGTGAATACGGGCAATACCTTGACCCTCGGTACGGCGGGGCAGGTGACTAATGCCCCAGTATTCCAAATCAATAATGGAACACTCCAAATCAATAATGCGGGAGCTGTGAGCGTAGGAACAGTGGTTCAAATCGGCGATGGAGTAGGAGCCGCCAATTCTGCAATCTTTAGCATCAATGCAGGGATCGGAGCTGGCAATGCATTAAATTATGTGATCACGAATGATGGAAGACTTTTTCAGGGCAATAACCGGCTTTTACGCATTTTATCCGCTTCGGGTAATGGCCAAATAGAATTAAATTCACCGGTTGGTCAGATGGTTGAGTTCGTCGGCAGCCTATCGGGTTCGAATTTCTCAGGCACCATCTTGGGGGGAAGTATCGGCAGTGTTGACTCCGAAAGTGGAAGTCGTCTGGTGCGTTCAGATACGGGCACCCAGATTTTATCCGGGAGTAATACCTACCTCTCTCGCACTTATATCCGCGGAGGAGTACTCAATATTCAAAATGACAACGCACTCGGTCAATTTGGAACCACGCTCGTCTCCAATGACACGGCTATCTACAATACGGGCACCCTACAGATCCAAGGGGGGCTGACAAATGTGCAGGAGGTTCTTGTTCTGGGACTGACAGGAGCCAATACCGCCTTAGGGTTTAACGGTCAGGGCGCGATTAATAATATCTCGGGGACCAATACCCTGCGAGGACTCATTGTTGTCTCGAATACGGCATCCATCCAGTCTTCCTCCGGCCTTCTCCAGATTGCTAATAATCTGAATAATGTCGCAAGCAATCTAACCCTCTTTGGGGCAGGTAATATTTCCTTTATCGGATCGAATGTTATTTCCGGTGCCGGTGGAATCATTAAAGACGGTACGGGTACGGCGGAATATGGAGGGACCAATGCTAATACCTACACAGGAAATACAGTCGTGAGTAACGGGACACTTTTCCTGAATAAACCCACAGGCACAAATGCTATCGCCTCAGGAAACATATTCATTCACTCAGGGACGACGGTACGGCTGGGGGCAAGTAACCTCGTGGCCGACGGGGTGAACCTGACACTCCAAGGGGGGACTCTTGACCTGAATAATTTTAACGAAACAATGGGTACATTAGATTCACAAGGATTTACTGTGATCTCCAAAATCATGTATGGCACCGGGAGTTTTACTAATGTCCTCACCTTCGCCAATAGCACGAACCTTAGCTGGTCGTTGAGTTCTGCCATCTACATTTATGATTATAACCGATCATCTTTTATGGACCGGTTATTTGTCGGGACAGCCGGAAATAATATTACTGATGAACAGTTGGGGAAAATCAAATTCATCAATCCCAACGGCCTGACCGGCACCTATGCCGCCGTCCGCGGCTCTACCGGGGAAATTGTCGCCCACACGGATGGGGAATTCATTTGGCTACCGAATACCAATGGTTTTTGGGAAACAGGGACAAATTGGAACGCGGGCTATGCCCCAAATTCCGACGGGGCCAATGTCCTCTTCGGCACGAATATTACTTCCGCGAGGGTCATATCATCTTCTTCGGCAGCCGGAACGAATATTGTCAACCGCCTGAATTTTGAAGGTAACCAAGCCTACACACTCAGCAATAACCTCACGCTGAATTTCCGTTCCTCTGCGACCAATGACCCTCTGATTATTGTGCGTTCCGGGGGTGCCAATCATCAAATCGATGCCAATATAGAGGTTTATAGCCAGCTCGCCTCTGGAAATAAATTTTATGTATCTAATAATGGCACCGGCACATTAAACCTAAACGGGACTGTCGGACTGACGAATAACTCCATGATTGTCGGGGGCACGAGTGATATTATTTATTCAAACGGGATATCCGGGACTATTACCTCTACAGTTACGGTTAATTCATCGGCCGCCGTGTATTATCGCGGGAGTAATGGGAATACTTATACCGGGAATACGATTGTGGAGAGTGGCACCCTTGTGCTGGGAAAATCCGCTGGGACAAATGCGATTGCCGGGAACCTGTTCATATCAAACGGGACAGTCAGGCTTGATGCGGACGAACAGATCAATAATTCTTCCTCGGTAAATATTTTTTCGACCGGGAAACTCGAACTTAACGGGCACGATGAAATCTTCAGTACATTGAATATTTCGAATTCTGGCGCGGTCATTGATTTTGGCACGAATTCCGGGGGATCGACCATCACCGTCAGTAACCTAAATTTCGGATCAGATTTCTTTTCAGTGTATAATTGGACGGGTACTTTGGGAGAAACCAATAATCTGGATAGGTTTTATGTCACTTCTGACCAAGGAGTGATCAATTATCAAATGTTCTTTTACTCCGATAACGGCAGTACATTGATCGGGGTCGGCACTGTTTATAGCTATTTAATGGGGCCAGGGCTCTATCAGTTAGTGCCTGTCCCGGAACCAAGTGCCTATATTCTTCTGATCCTAGGAGTTATATTGATTTTCTTTTTCTCAACTGTAAGCAAGGATCGTCGCACGGAAGAATAGATTTTTCCTGCTTGTTTTTTTGTTTTTTAATTGTTTAGTAACAGGAGTTCACAATGGTATTTTTCTATGTTTAACCGTATAAAGTCTATTTTTGGATTATTCCTGCTTTCAGCCTTATCACTGAATGCCCAGTCCGCATTTCCCGATATTACTCATTATTCCATTTTTAAAAGTCTTGATCAGGCAAAACTGGAGAAGGGCGAAATCCTCTCTGAACGTGGTGAATTTAATAACTTTTCCCGAGGTTTAACCGTCGAGTTTGCCTATGTCATTAATCAACCCGTAGAATTAACAGCCAAAGGGCTTGCCTTCTGGAATCCCCCCATTAAGGAGGATTCAATTATCCTCGCCAGCCATATTTTTACATCGGACGAAAATGCCGATTTTAACCAGTTCGATTTAAACCTCCCGAGCAAACCGATCAATTCCTTGGTTCAACAAACCTTGGATGCTCGGAATAAGACACCGACGATGCAGTTGAGCAAGACGGACCTAGAAAATTTAAAGAAAACACTTCAAAGCCTTCCTCCCGGTGCAAAGTCAGATTCACCCGAGGCAAAAAAAATCGTGAGTCAATTCTGGGCAGCCTTGCTTCAGGAAAAATATACATCCTACCGCCAAAAAGGACTTTCCGCGATTCCCGGTTATCAATTAGGGGACACGGAATTGATCGTGGAGGGTGAACTCAAAAGCCTCCTGTCGGAATATCCTCAGATTTATACCCGGTTCAAAGAGCTCTTGATCACATCGATTATTTTACCTGCGGGAAAAGTCCCCAGCCCCGCCACCTCCTATTATTGGCAGGTGATCAAGGCCGATAAAATCGCCACTTGTGTATTAGGCGTGGTCAATAGCAAGCAAGTGGGCAAAACCATCCAGATAGCCGACAGCCAGATTTATGTGAGTAACTCCTACTTCACGACACTGACCCTTTATGAGCTTTATCCGGTCACGATCAACGGGAAGGAATGCACTTTTGTCTGGAGGAGTGATTTTGTATCCGCGCCCCTCTTTGAATATCTCAAGGGTGTGCAGCAATTTGCCGCGGGAGCCTTGATGATCAAAAGCATTAAACAATCCATCGGAGAGTTCAAACGCGACATCGAGTCCGGACGCCAGGAATCATTCGCGACCAAACTTTAATTACCCTTATGAAAATCAGATACATCCTTTTCCTTATCGCTTTCGGGCTTCTCTGCCCGCAAGGAATCCTTTTTGCCCAATCCTCGGATAGTTCCCTGCTCGAAGATGTGAATCCGATTGTTCCGGCCAAGAAGATGAATATCTCCTATGAGGTCAATAGTGCGAATGGATACGGTTTTTCATCTTCCACCAAACAGCCGAACCAAAATGGCCAGAAGCTTTCCGTGCTCAATGACTCCCTCGACGTGACCATTGCGCCGAAAATCAGTAATAATTTTATTCTCCGTACCGGTGTCGGTTGGGGCCGTTTTTCCTTGTTTAAGGATGGATCAGTTCCCTTACCCGACACTTTGCAATCTGTTTACATGAAAATCGGTTTCGACACGATCATCGGTAATGACTGGATCGTCCGTGTCGAGGCTATGCCCGGGGTTTATAGTGATTTTACTGATGTGACCACAGACGATATCTCGATGGAAATGATTGTCGGGGCTAGTTACCTGATGAATGAGAATTTCCAATGGATGTTCGGAGTGGGCTTAGGAATGTTTCGCCAAATCCCCATCTTCCCGGCCGTTGGATTCCGCTGGCAATTTGAAGATAACTGGAATTTAAACCTGATGCTCCCAAATCCACGCCTGAGTTATTCTCTCAATAAACAAGTGGACCTTTACCTCGGCGGTAGCTTACTCGGGGGCACCTTCCGCACTGGGCCAAATAACGGCACCCAGAATAATGATGCCAGCCTGAATAACGCCATGCTCGACTATATCGAGGCCCGGACGGGTGTGGGCGTAAAATATAATGTCACCCCCGCTATTTCGATCGATGCCGATGCCGGTTACACTGTTTTTAGGCAATTTGATTATTACCGCTCTGATATGAAAGTGAAGGCCGATCCCGCCCCTTATGTCAGTTTGTCTGTGACTTCACAGTTTTAGGTCCAGGAAATGGTAGCGCTAACGGGAATCGAACCCGTACACCGGCCTTGAGAGGGCCGTGTCCTGACCAATTAGACGATAGCGCCACAAAAATAGTAAG
>JAWXBN010000081.1 GCA_034440155.1 Verrucomicrobiota bacterium
GAAAGTGGACTTTCCCCGTATCCCGAAGGGGTACATCCTCACAAATAAGATATATATATCTTATTATTATAAAGATACTTACAGCTCTCCATCTAATACTTCCCATCTCCTTTGCAAAACTATTAGCCTGTCCCTTATTTTAGAGGCCGTAGGCCTTGTAATTTTTAGTTGTTCTTTTTAGCCTCCGGTTTCTGTTGCGGAATTAGCTCATCTAGTTTGGCTTTTGAGTGCTCATCCCCCTGTTCCGCTGCCTTTTGATACCAATAGATGGCGTTCTTTTGATCTTTGACCCCGGTGACCCCTGCCAAATACAAATCCCCCACTGACCTTTGGGCATTCATGTAGCCCAACATTGCAGAACTTAATAAAAGTTTAAAGGCTAATTGACGATCTTCTTTAACTTTTTCTCCTACAATATAATATCCAGCTAAAATAAACAATGCTTCGGAATCCCCTTTTTGTGCCGCCTTCATAAACCATTGAATGGACTCTTCCTCTTTGCCTGTTTTGTCTCGCTTGACCAATTCTTTGGCATAGTCCACCTCTGCGTAAACATATCCTTTCATTGCAGACTTTTTGAGCCAATAGAAGGCATTTTCTAAATTTTTATCTGTTACCGTACCAAAACGATAATATTGACTTAATGTGAATTGCGCTTCTGCATGACTACTCATAGCTGCCTTTTTATACCATAAAAATGCCTTCTTCTTGTCCTCTGGAACACCAATTCCTAATGCATAATAAATACCCAATCGATATTGAGCCGTAGCATATCCTGCTTCAGCGGCTTTTAACATCCATTCAAAGCTTTTCTTTTCATCCTTCTCTTTTGTTTCTGCGTAATTAGAGAGAACAGCCATGTTATACATCTGCAGTGGTGTTAATTGATTATTATCTAAACTCATTATATAATCCTGAATTTCCTTAGTATTCAGAACAATTGAGTGAAACCCTTCAGGTAAATAATCATACAGTTTCATTTGCGCTGGCGTATAGCCCTTATTTGCTAATTCAGAATAGATCGTAACGGCTTTATTTATGTCACTTTTTCTCCCGTATCCCACCATGTATTTTTCAGCCTCCTGAAATAATTCATCATCACTTTGACCTTTCACGATCGCATAATCCCCGTGCTTGCCAGAGATGATCTTCATCTGGGCTTCAGATGACTTTTGTGGTGAACAGCCGTAGGTAGTTAGAGTGAACAAGAGTAGTATCAGTTTTTTCATTTTTATCTTTCCTCAGGAATAAACACAGGTTGGGCATCCTTATCATAATATATTTCATAGGGCACACCGTTGGAATACATAGTCCCTTTATTTTTTTCTTTTAAATTTTTATCATTCTTTCTCATCTTTTCTGCTTTTTCTTCATTCTCGATTTTTTTCTCTTCATCTTTTTGCTCCTGTGTTTTGTTGCGTTCCTTTAACTTTCGCATTTTATCAATCCCCATCCCCCATAATTCCTTAATACCTTCAAAAACCTTATTGACATCATCCATACTATTTTCAATAACTTTTTTGCCAGCATCTATAGGATTACCATCACCACCTTTTGCCTTGTCTTTAGCAACTTCCACCACTACCTTCTTAATTACTCCCCCAACTTCTCCGGGGGCCGGAACGAACTCAGCAACACCGCTTACCACAGTATCCTTTGCTGCATCTTTTATCTCTTGCTGCTTTTTATTCAATTTTTCAGCCGCTTGGTCTTTTTCCACTTGTGAATGATGATTAGGATCGGTCCACCCATTCTCATCGGTGCTTTTTTGTAAAGGGCTAGTTCCGCCCCCGACCCCAACCGGCGCACCCGGTCCGGCGAACAGATTGCGAATATCGTTCACATTCCCCATCCATCCCGTATCTGTGTCAGTCTCGTTGCCGCTAGTGGTATTAGCTGACGCCAGAGTCATGACACCGGTGGGTGTCTGGTTCTTATTCCTTCTGCCCAGTAACTCCTGCCAGAAATCCTGTTTTGTATTGTAATCCTGCACGGCATATCCGCCTTGATCAGAGCGGTCATTTTCATACTGGGCCACCAATTGGTCTTGCAGCACTGCCTGCTCCTTGCGCAATTTATTTATCTCCCGGCTAAGTTCCAAGGCCTTCTGTCTTTGCTCCGCTAGGGCCGGGTCACTATTGTATTTTGCGTTCGCTTGACTGAAAACACTCCCCACCCTGATAGATAAGGTCTTGGCCGTATCCACATACGCCCCGTTACGCCCTTCCATTACCGCATCGTACTTGTACGTTACCATCCGACTCCCACCCGTGTTCCAGTCATAACGCCATCTATATTCCTCATATTCAAAGTATCCCAGCCAATAGATTTCCGTGATATTGCCATACTTAAACTCCAAGAGAGGGTCAACTAAATCATGCCTAGACCACTGCGAGATATTGCCATCCTTCTCCAGGATAATCACCTCCCACTCTTTAGGCTGCGGATACGACACCCCGAGCATTGCCGCCAATGGCTTGACCCCTTCGGCTTCCGCCCTCAATCCCGCCAATATCCTTTCCCTGTTCCCTTCATTTTCCTCTTTGTCCAGCCCTGTTAGCCGGGAATTGATACTTGCTGTCCTATTCAGCAACTCTTTATAATGTTTATCGAAATATTCCTTTGAATTTTGGCGTTCAAAGAATAAGAATAAAGCGGCTAAAACCTTGAACGAGTATTTATCTGCGGCAAGTGCCTTCCTATCTTGGATGATAAAAGTTAAACGTACCCTTGAGAACTCCCTGAGTGTCATTGACAGAGTAGAACAGCGAGGGCATGAAACCAGAAAACGCCGTGCCTTTACTGCTAAAGAAATCCAATTATTATTAGAGGTAAGCCCTGCCCATCGTCGCCTTGCCTATCTTGTCGCCCTTTACACAGGGCTAAGAAAAAATGAAGTTGAGAATCTTGAATGGCGGGATATTGATCTGGAAAATAAGAGAATAATTCTACGGGCCGAATTCACTAAAAATAAAAAAGCGGATATCCTTCAGATAGCAAGTGAACTCTTATTAGTGTTTTAAAAGAAAAGATCAGAAATTCAAGATACAAACCAAAGGGTTGTGCAATTTGTTCCTGAATATCGAACGATGCAAAAGGACTTGGAAAAGGCTGGCATTCCTTACAAAGACAAGCTGGGGCGTCAAGTCGACTATCATTCATTCAGGTTGACCTTGGCGACTTGGTTAATAGATTCTGGGGCTCATGCCCTGACCGTTCAAAAAATCATGAGGCATAGCGACCTTAAAACAACAAACTATCACTATTATGATGCTTCCAAGACGAATTTTGAAGAGGTATTGAGCCATTTGTCCCGACTAGATCAAAACCGCACACTAAAACGCACACTAAAACGCATAGAAACCACTTACAGCGATGATTCTGGCTGTGCACCTCAGTTCACCTCGGACGAAAATCAAACATACACAGAACCCCTGAAAAATAAGGGTGAAAATCACTTTATGGCATCTGTGTGCACCTCTGGGCATGGGGAAGAAAATGGCTGCCCGACTAGGATTCGAACCTAGACGCTTGCCTCCAAAGGGCAATGTGCTACCGTTACACTATCGGGCAGTACTTCACGAAAGAAAGGGCATTATTACCTGACCCCGAAAGCGATGGCAACTGGATTTTGTAAAAAAATCATTAGCTACTGGCGCTTGTATAGTGCCTCAGGGCAAAACGCCAAAACAGAGCCGAGGCACCCATCATCCAGACACATCCCCCAATAAAAAAAAGAATGCTCAGGGAAAGATTTGGACCAGTGGTAATATCATTAAAAAGTCGGACTGGTACATTTGACACGACCATGACTGGAATAATGATCGACATGGCAAATTGCATCAGGCGCGGGGCGACCCCGAATACAGCATCAGGATACCGGGCGATATTCATGAGGGTGTAATAACCATAAACCAGACCTTGAGCCTTAATAATCCAGAATGAGATACTCGACAAAAGCATCATCATCCCATAATGGATACACATCGCCAGTAGGATTCCGGCAAAAAAGAGGACGATCTGGAGTAATGACGGGACAAACCCGAGTTTCATACAGGCATATGCCACAAATACCAGCCCGACAAACCCATTAATGAGGTTATCGAACCCGAATTTCTGGACAGAGACTGCAAATTGCGCATTCATGGGCTGGAGCAGGATAAAATCGAGTTTCCCCGTCCTGATCAATTCTGGCAAATTCGTCAGGTTCATAAAAAAGAAGGCTTGAAAGAACTGGCTCGTCATGTGGTGCGCACCAAAAAGCATGACGACCTGCCATTTATTCCATCCAGCGACTTCTTTTGTATGGAGGAAGATGACTTCGATCAGAGCAATTTGCGCAAAAAACCAGAGAGCCTCACAAATGAGCCAGAGCCAGAAATTTGCGGCGAAATTCATCTCCCGGATGATGGAGTTACGCAGTAGGATTTTATAAATTTTGAAATATCTTTTCATCCCCGTTATCCCCCGACCGCGGTATATTTTTTTAATCCTTTTGACCAGAGGAACCGTGCAGTCACATAACAGATTATTATCCACGCAATTTGCACCAAATATCCGAAAACCATCTCCTGGCCACTGATCCGCTGGTTGAATATCCCGATGGGAAAATAAAGTTCGTACGGAAACGGGGTCCACTTGATAATCCTGTAAATCCATTCGGGCATCAGATCCAAGGGGAATAGGTGTCCCGAGAAAAAGTATTCCAGCGAAAAGAAGATAAAAACCAATGTGGAAACCTCTAATATCCAGAATGTAATGAGGGCAATAGTATAACAAATCAGAAATTGAAGTGTAGCCGCCAAAACCAATGCCAAGGCTGTGTAAAAGTAAACGGCCGGATCGACAGGCAAATCAATAAAACGTCCAAAACTAATGAAAAGGATGCTGAGAGGAGCAATAGTGACCACTGAATACACCAAGCGGCCAGCTAAAAACAGGCTAAAACGGTAGTAGAGATAACTGATCGGTTTCAACAAAAAGGAGTTCAGGTTCCCGTCCCGAATATCCGAGGAAATCTGCCATTCATCATCCAATGGCATGACCAAAGACTCGAAAAGGCTTACTAGCAGGAAATAAAACACCATATTTCCAAATGTGTATCCATTAATCTCCTCTGATGTTGCCCCCGCATAAATAGCCTTCCAGAAAAACATCATTCCGAAAAATGGAATAAAACTAAATACCATCCGGATCAGGAAATTCCAACGGTAAACAAAGGTATTCTGGAGTCCTGTCTGGAAAACAGTGGTATATGTCCTGATAGCACTCATGCAACGGGTTTATTCTGGTTAAAGACTTCCCGGATAATATCTTCAACAGGGACTTCTTCTATATTAATATCGTCAACCCCTTCCAAAGCCAGCAGATCGCGGCACACTGTCGTTATCCGGCTTCGTTTGACCCGGATTTTCAAGCTTTGGGCTTTGAGTTCAAGCACCTCCCCCATCAAACTGAAATCCATCGGTACAATTTGCGTACGGCACTCGATATTCACGATCTTGTGATCTGAGAATTGTGCTAAAATAGAATCGAGCCTCCCATTATAAACGAGGTGACCATGGTCGATGATCATGACCCGTTCACACAGTTCCTCGATATCCTGCATATAATGGCTGGTCAGAATCGTTGTAATCTTATTTTCGTGGTTATACCCTTTCAGGAATTCGCGAACCGTTTTCTGGGCATTAACGTCTAATCCAATGGTTGGTTCATCTAAGAGAAGTACTTTCGGATTATATATCAATGCGTTAATCAGTTCAAATTTCATCCTTTCACCCAAGGAAAGCTCCCGCACCATGACATTTAGTTTGTGCCGGACATCGAGCAACCCCGTTAATTCATCGAGTCTTTTTCTGAAACTCTCCTGTTCAATCTCATAAATAACAGCGGTTAACTCCAAAGACTCTTGGGCTGGTAAATCCCACCAAAGGGCATTTTTCTGTCCCATGACCAGTGCAAATTGCTTTTTAAACCGGTTATCCCGCTCGGAAGGGATAAATCCAAGGACCGTAGCCTCACCTGAGGTTGGATGGATCAGTCCTGATAACATTTTGAGGGTAGTCGTTTTTCCAGCCCCATTGGGGCCGAGGAATCCGACGAGTTCCCCCTCCTCTATCGTAAAAGAAACCCCTTGGGCGGCATGGGTGGACTGGTATTCCCTACTGACGAGGCCTTTGATGGCTCCCCAAAAACCTGGTTTCTTTTTATATGTTTTATAGGTTTTACCGAGATTATTGGCGACGATGGCAGACATGTGGGGCGGACATTAGCAGATTATTTTCTCCCCGCAAAGGTCCTGACTATAAAAAAATCATTCTCTCTTCTCCTTGCCTTGTCTCGATTGCTCCATTAGAAATATCATTATATGAAAAAAATACTTTTCGGGTTATCCGGTCTGCTTTTAGCTGCGGCATTATTTTCAGGCTGTGCTTCGACAGGTGGCGGTTCATCAAAGGGTATAATCGGTGCGAGTAACTACTCCGTACCCGTAAAAAAGCCAACTAACCCCAAGGATGTTGTCGTTAAAGTCTCCTTGAAAAACCAAGCTGTTTACGTCATGGAAAATGGCCAACCTCTGATGGTCACAGCGACTTGTGTCGGCAAACCCGGACACCCGACACCGACAGGCACCTACAAAGTAACGACAAAAAAGAAGGATCGTCGCTCGGGAACCTATGGCTTTTATGTGAATGATGCGACTGGACAGATTAAACCCGCTCATGTCAAAGACAGGCCCGCCGGATCCGGTTGGCGTTATGTGGGGCATCCCCTGCCCTATTGGGTGGAGTTCTACCCCGGTTACGGTTTCCATGTCGGATGGGTGTGGCCAGAACCCAAAACACACGGTTGTCTACGCCTGCACGAAAATGTCACAGCCGATTTTTATGATATCGTAGAAGTTGGAAACACGGTTATCATTGCAGAGAGCCTGCCTGAAGACCAAACCCTCGGACGTAATCTTAAACGTCCTACAGATTATACGGCTCCTGATCCCAAGAGTAGTTTCCTGACCAGTTCGAGCTTCTACGAAGTTTACATCCCCTACGTGGATTCAAAGAAAAAAGCGATGTAATGCGATTACAGAATTAATGTGAGGTCAAGGTTAACTCCAGACCTTGCATTTATCCCCCGTTGATCAATATCCAAACGGAAGGGAAATCGACCCTAACCCAACCAACCGCTATAAAAAAAACATCGGGCCGACACACCTATTCTCTCAAATCTATCCAAAAATCAAAAGTGACACCAAGCCAAAGTCTGAATATCCGGCCATAGATTTAATTTGTCGTTAAGAGAAGAAAAGAACGAAGTTATTCCGTTTTATTAAAGTTTATATCCAGCTCACGGGCGGCTTTAACCTCGTCCATACGTTGAACGGGCAGTGTGTAAGGTGCCCCTGCAAGTTTTTTCGGGTCTTCATCGATTTCACGGGCAATTTGCAGCATGGCCTCGGCAAATTCATCCAGAGTCTTACGACTCTCGGTTTCCGTCGGCTCGATCATTATACATTCTTTGACAATTTGAGGCCAGTAAATGGTCGGTGAATGGAACCCGAAATCCAAAAGTCGTTTTGCAATATCACGGGCACTCGATCCTTTTGCTTTTTGTTGATCCCCACTGAGGACAAATTCATGCATACATGGCACATCGTAAGGAAGAGTGTATTGTCCTTTGAGTTTTTCCTTCAGATAATTCGCGTTCACAATGGCACCTTTGGAGATACGGCGCATTCCTTCCGCCCCATGGGCTCGAATATAGGTATAAGCACGGACGAGAACACCGAAGTTCCCGTAAAACGAACGTATTTTGCCAATTGAATCCGGTAACTGACTATCCCAGGAATACCCGTAGGAGCGGTCTTGATTATCCGCCTTGCGGATACGCGGGACAGGTAAAAAGTCTGCGAGGCTTTTTTTGACCCCTACAGGTCCTGCCCCAGGACCACCACCACCATGGGGTGTGCTGAAAGATTTATGGAGGTTCAGGTGGATAACGTCAAAACCCATGTCTCCTGGACGGGCGAGCCCGAGCAATGCATTCAGATTTGCACCGTCATAATAGAGGAGCCCGCCTTGGTCATGAACCATCTGCGCAATTTGCACGATATTTTTCTCAAACAGGCCGACCGTATTCGGATTGGTCAACATCAGGGCGGCGACTTGGTCATCCAAGGCCATTTTTAAGGAATCCAGATCCACGCAGCCGTCCGCACCCGATTTTATCGTGACAACCTCATAACCGGCTAGCCTTGCACTACTGGGATTCGTCCCGTGGGAAGAGTCCGGCACCAGTACCTTTGTCCGCTTCTCCCCTTTACTTTTAAAATACTCACGGATCACCATGATCCCCGTGTACTCACCGTGGGCTCCAGCCGCCGGTTGGAGAGTGACCTCATCCATGCCGGTGATTCCACAAAGCATTTGCTCGAGTTCATAAAGAAGCTGCATGGCCCCTTGGCAGGATTTCTCCGGCTGATAAGGGTGTATCTGAGCGAACCCGGAAAGTGCTGCGGCACGATCATTTATCTTTGGGTTATACTTCATTGTGCAGGAACCTAACGGATAAAAATTCGTATCAATCGAGAAATTCAACTGCGAAAGGCGTGTGAAATGCCGGACACAATCAACTTCTGAGACCTCCGGTAACACAGGCTCCTGTGAACGCAACAAATGTGCTGGGATAGGATAATCATCCGGAATATCGTTTATGACGGGAAATGTGGTCGCCCGGTGGCCGGAGACACTTTTTTCAAAAATAGGGGCTTCGAGGCGTTTCATACAGCGGCTGCTTTAGAGGAAAGTATTTGAATGGCTTCGCCGAGTTCTCAGACAAAATGGTCGATCTCATTTTTGGTTTTAGTTTCAGTGACACAGACAAGTAATTCATTTTTCAGGTGAGGGAAGAATCTCGAAAGCGGTAATCCGGCAAATGTGCCCGTCTCTGCGAGTTCCTCACAAAGTGCGACGGCCTCAACAGGCAGTTTAACGACAAATTCATTAAAGAATGGGGCCTGATCATTCAGGTGCATGATCTGAGCCCCGTCAATTGCAGCAATTTGCGTGGCAGCATAGTGGCTGAGTTTAAGATTAAGTTCACCTACCTCTCGCATTCCTTTTTTGCCGAGCATACAAAGGTAAATCGTCGCTCGCAGGGCCATCAAGGATTGGTTCGTACAAATATTTGACGTCGCCTTTTCACGGCGGATATGTTGTTCCCTTGCTTGTAATGTCAGGCAATACCCCAAGTCTCCACAAGTATCAACAGTACGCCCGACCAACCGCCCGGGGATTTTGTGGACAAATTGTTTCGAGCAGGTAAAAAAGCCCAAATACGGACCACCAAACGAGACGGGAATCCCAAGAGGTTGGCCTTCACCCACACAAATATCGGCGCCGTATTCACCGGGGGCTTTCAAGACGCCCAAGCTTATGGGATTCACCACTGCGACAAAAAACGCCCCTTTTGATTTGATCACTTTCGAAAACTGCTCCATTTCCTCGATTGTCCCAAAGAAATTCGGGGACTGGACAAAAACAGCCGCTGTTTTTTCATCAATTAATTTTTCCAATGAATCCAAATCCGTGCGTCCATTTTTTTCCGGGATGATCACCACTTCTGCATCTATCGGCCCCAGATAGGTGCGGATGACCTGGATATATTCCGGATGGATACAACCTGAAATGAGTAATTTATTCTTCGCCGGATCAATATTCAATGTCATGAAGGCCGCCTCACCGAGGGCTGAGGCACCATCGTAGAGCGAGGCATTCGAGACATCTAATCCTGTCAAGGCACACATGAGACTCTGGTACTCGTAGATAACTTGAAGGGTTCCCTGACTCGCCTCGGCTTGGTAAGGCGTGTAGGCGGTGTAGAATTCCCCGCGCCCCGAAAGGTAATCAACGACCGTGGGAATAAAATGGTCATACGCCCCCGCACCGAGAAAACTTAAATATTCATCAATCGGCCAGTTCTGCGCAGCAATTTGTTTCATCTCCCTCATGAGTTCAAGCTCGGTCAAGGGAGCAGGAAGATTCATTTCCGGGAATCGGAGCTTTTCGGGGATAGTGGCGATGAGATCGTCAAAGGATTGATAACCGCTGGCGCGGATCATGTCTTGAAGGTCATTGTCAGAACTCGGTATGTAATCCATAATTTTCCAGAAAATGCCTGTAATCGTACAGGCGTAAAAAAGGTCTATTAACCACCGATTTGGGTAGAATAATCTGTTGCTGATTTAAGGGAATCCACCTCGCCGGCATCAGAGAGCTTGATTTTGAATATCCATCCACTGCCATAAGGATCCGTATTCACATCCGCCGGATTATTCGGTAAAGCCTCATTTACCGAAATAATCTCGCCCGAGACTGGTGAATAAATATCGGAGGCGGCCTTCACCGACTCAATCACTGCCACAGGCGACCCCTTGGAAACGGTTGCCCCGACTTTAGGGAGCTCTACATACACGACATCGGTGAGTTCATACTGGGCATGGTCGGTGATCCCCACGATCCCGATATTTTCCTCGACCTTGAGCCATTCATGAGATTCAGCGTATTTAAGAGTATCTGGAACGTTTGACATAGATAATTTTGGGTTAGGATGATTTTTTAATAAAAGGTTTCTTTACTACTTTGACGGGATATTTCATATCGCGGATTTGGATTTCGAGCAATTGTCCAGGACGTGAATAAGGACCGGCCACATAAGCCATGCCGATACCCTTTTTGAGGCTTGGAGAAATGCTACCACTGGTAACCTCTCCGATTTCTTGGCCTTCGAAGAAAAGCTTATAATGGGCCCGAGGGGGCGGAGCTTTTACGTCTGTTAGCTCGAAAGCCACCAGTTTTGTGGGGGGGAAAGTGACTCTATGGGCTTCCAAGGTGAGACGCCCGATAAAATCAGGTTTCTCCAGTGCTACAAAATAACCTAATCCCGCCTCAATCGGGGATTTAAGGGGTGAAAGATCATTCCCGTTGAGTGGATAACACGCCTCTAGACGCAGTGTATCACGCGCCCCGAGCCCACAAGGCGTCACCCCTGCATCTATAAAAGCATTCCAGATTTTGCCCGCGGAGTTTGCTTCGAAAAATATCTCCACACCATCTTCCCCGGTGTAACCAGTCCTACTTAAAAGCAATCTGACCCCCAGCACTTCCACTTTTATAATCTCATTTTTTAGAGGAAGAGATTGTATTCCAAATCGTTCACTTAATAAACCGGCTGTCTCAGGACCTTGAATGGCAAGTGCAGCCATTTGCTCCGAGAGATTAGTGACTTGAACAAGATAGCCCGACGAGAATTTCTGTAACCACTCAAAATCCTCATCAATATGGGAAGCATTGACCACGAGAAAATATTTCCCCTCAGCCATACGGAAAACGTAAAGATCATCGATGACGCCACCATTTTGATTGCAAAGGATTGAATATTGCCCTTGACCATTAGAGAGCTTGTTTACATCATTAGTTAACAAAAAATTTAGGAAGTCATCGGCATTCTCCCCCTCAACCATCAATTCTCCCATGTGACTGATATCGAATAACCCACAATTTGAGCGGACGGCTTCGTGTTCTTTAAGGATTCCGGAATACTGCACTGGCATCAACCACCCTCCAAACTCAATCACCTTGCCTCCCAGCCGCATGTGCTCGTCGTAGAGGGGTGTCTTTTTGCAGATTGTAGAATCGGCCATGATTCTGAGAATAAAAGCAGTCCCCCTCTTGTGTCAACGAGCGACATGAATTTTATGAGATTTCTTGAAACATTTACCCGTAAACCCATGTTAAAACATGTATTCAAAACCATAAAACGCTTTGAATGATTAATTTTATACGGTTTGCATTGTTAAAAACCTTGTGTTAGTTTTGAAAAGATCGCACTTATATAAAAAATCATGTCTGAAAATACCCCTAAGAAAAACAATCGTAAAAACCCGAAGAACGATAACAATAAAAATCCTAATGACAATCAAGGCCCCCAATTGAATTGGAGGGGTCTACTAGTTGTTGTTCTTGTTATTGCCGCATTGCCGGTTGTTATCCAGTTACTTTCAAAGACCGAGTCCAGCGTCAAACTCATTAATTACAGTCCTGAATTTATCACATTACTGGATAATAAAAAAATCAAGGATGTGGTCATTAATAGCGACAAGGCTGCCGGGGAGGAATGGATTACCTACTCCTATTGGAAAGACGATAATAATTCCGAATTAGCCAAGGGCAAAACCATTGTTAATAGCCAATTCATGAAGGAACTCTCCGAGAAGCTCTCAGTCCAAGGAGTCACCGACATCAAATTTGATTATCCTGATACCACCTTTTTCAGGACTTTTCTCTACAGTATTCTCCCTATCCTTATTCTTTTCGGACTGATTTGGTTCATCTTTGCCCGACAATTTAAAAATGCCAGCCGCGGAGCCTTTAGCTTCGGCAAGAGCCGCGCCAAGGTCATGACACGCGAGAAAAATAGGATTACCTTCAAAGATGTGGCCGGGATAGAAGAGTCAAAAGAGGAAGTCCTTGAAATTGTTGATTTCCTCCGTGATCCAAAAAAATTCCAACGTTTGGGCGGACGTATTCCTAAGGGTGTACTCCTCGTCGGCCCTCCGGGTACGGGCAAAACCCTCTTGGCCAAGGCTATTGCAGGAGAAGCCGATGTTCCTTTCTTTAGTATCAGCGGATCGGATTTTGTTGAGATGTTTGTGGGTGTAGGGGCTAGTCGCGTCCGTGATATGTTTGAACAAGGTAAAAAACAGGCACCTTGTATTATCTTTATCGATGAAATTGATGCCGTGGGCCGCCATCGTGGGCACGGGACGGGCGGGGGCCATGACGAACGCGAACAAACATTAAATGCGTTGTTAGTGGAGATGGATGGATTTGACACCCAAGAAGGGGTCATCATCATTGCCGCCACAAACCGTAAAGATGTACTCGACCCGGCTCTCTTACGTCCGGGCCGTTTTGACCGTGAAGTACATGTCCCGCTGCCTGATGTCAAAGGGCGCGAGGAAATCCTCCGTGTCCACCTGAGAAAAATTAAAGTCAGTGAAACTGTCAATGTGTCCATAATCGCAAAAGCCACCCCCGGATTCTCCGGTGCGGAGCTGGCCAATGTGATTAATGAAGCGGCTTTAATCGCTGCCCGCCTGAATAAAAAGTCGGTCGAAACGGTCGATCTTGAGGAAGCACGTGACAAAGTGCGTTGGGGTCGTGAACGCCGCAGTCTGGCCATGAGTGAAAAAGAAAAAACCGGCACGGCGTGGCATGAAGCTGGGCACGCTTTACTCAATGTATTACTCACACATACCCATCCCCTGCACAAGGTCACAATTATTCCGCGCGGACTTTATTTAGGGGCGACCATGTACCTGCCGGAAGGGGATAAATACTCCATCCAACAAAAAGAAGCCCTCGATCTCCTTGTTGTGACGATGGGCGGGCGTATTGCCGAGCAACTTTACTCCGGTGATATCTCTAATGGTGCTTCCGGGGATATTTCCCAAGCCACCCATTTAGCCCGACGCATGGTTTGTGAATGGGGCATGAGCCGTCTGGGAATGATCCTCCTCGGGGACCACCCTGAATACGTTTTCTTGGGCCGGGATTTATCCCGTTCCCGCGAGTATAGCGAAAAAACAGCTGAAGAAATCGATGCTGAAGTAAAACGGATCATTGACGAAGCTTTCAAACGCGCAACAGAATTAATCCTTTCACACCGCAAAGAAGTCGAAATCATCGCCCAAGCCCTGCTTGAATTCGAGACTCTGGACGGTGCACAGATCAAAGATATTATCGATACCGGGAAAATGAC
>JAWXBN010000082.1 GCA_034440155.1 Verrucomicrobiota bacterium
GACTTATCTGGAAACACACGGATCCAAAGTTTGCCTTTTCTTTTCATATTACGGGTAATCGCAACACGTGCAGCCTCAATCTGGGTATTCTTTAACCAGCAACGGTCAAGGGCCTGTAACCCGAATTCACCGTAATCGATCTTTAAATTTCTAGTGGCAAATCCCGCACGGTTCCCGCGCTGGGTTTTACGATATTTTACTCGTGATGGCATTAACGGCATAACTTTATAATCCCTCTAAAAATTAAGGTGCTACTATCTCCGGTTCGGCATCTTTATTCGGCTTACGTTTTGGAGGCACGGGTGCTTTACGTTCTTTTAGTCCTCGGCAAACCCAGACCTTCACACCGATTTTTCCGGCAGCAGTATTAGATTCTGCAAATCCATAATCTATGTCTGAGCGTAGAGTGTGAAGTGGCACTTTGCCTTCATGATACTTTTCAGAACGTGCAATTTCAGACCCACCTAAGCGCCCTGCACAACGAATTTTGATTCCTTGTGCACCAAAGTCCATGGCTGTTTGGACCGCTTTTTTCATGGCACGTTTGAATGAAATGCGTCTTTCCATCTGGAGCGCTACATTTTCTGCTACCAATTGCGCATCAACTTCTGGATTTTTCACCTCAACAACATCAATATAAATTTCTTTATTTCCTGTGAGAGCGGCTATTTCTTCCTTGAGTTTATCAAGTTCAGTCCCCTTGCGGCCAATTACAATACCAGGACGAGCTGTGTAAAGAGTAACACGCAAGCGAGAGGCAGCACGTTCAATAATGATTTTAGGGATCGCTGCACTCTTGAGCTTTTCCTTGAGGAATTTTCGGATTTTATAATCCTGTTCGATCAATGCAGGTGCATCTTTTGAGCTGGCGTACCACTTTGAGCGCCAGTCTTTATGAATGGCTAAGCGAAAACCAAATGGATGTGTCTTTTGTCCCATAATAGATTTGTGTTAAGCGTTGTTGCTTTCTGTTGACTCCGGAGCGGATAGTCCATCGGACAATACGATCTTAAAGTGCGAAAAACGTTTACGGATTTTTCCGGCCGAGCCACGGGCTTTTGGCCTGAAGCGAGAAAGGTATCCCGCTGTATTGGCCACTGACTCCTTGACCACTAGTTTTTTGGGGTCAAGGCTGTTATTGTTTTCAGCATTGGCAATAGCTGATTTTAAAGTTTTATAGACAATACGGGCTGCTTTCTTTGGACTGAACTTCATAATATCCAAAGCCTGCAACGCTGGGAGACCCTGGATCTCCATGGCTACCTGTCTTGCTTTTAAGTGCGAGATTCTCGCGTATTTTTGGATTGCTTGTACTTCCATATCATCCTCTCGACATTGTTAGGGCCGATTTGTTTCAACCTTGGCGCGATCACCTTCGCGGATTTCCTCACCCGCTTTAAACCTTTCGATCACCGCACCACTAAATTTTTCACGAACCTCAATGATCCGGATATTTCCGATAACAATATCATTCCGTAAAATCACAAATGGCATATTTAATTGTACACCCTGTACTCGTCCCACATTCAAAATTACTAATGCCAGCCCACTATTCACATTCATTATCACCGCATTATTTAAATCCGTCAGTGGTAGTGAATCAATTTTCCCTTTTTGAATCTCTTCAAGTAATTTACTTGTTAATCTTAACTCTACCTCTAAGGCGGCCCTTGCCTGTATATCTGCAAACTCAGCCGATTTCAGGAGGATCCGCAAAGCTTCTTTCATATCTTCAAGCCTACTCTGCAGACGTTTTTTTTCCTGCTCGCTTACATACAGATTCCGAACTGACTCGACCAATCGTTCTTGCAATTGTGAATCTGTAAGGCTTCCCCCCAGTATTTCCTTTTGCAGCCTATAATCTTGAAGGTGCTTTTGAAACATCTGACTTTCAGATTGGGCGATTGCCAAACTATCAATTAATTGCCGTATTGTTTTATCCTGTTGAATCAACTGTTTCTTGATCTGCTCAACGTCGGCTTTAGCACTGGGATTATCCCTGGTATCTGATTCTACCTTCTGTGATTTTACGATCTGATTATTGTTGTCTAAAGAACAAACAGGGTTTATCCCCTGCAATAAAACCATTCCAATGAATAGTTTTAAAATGAGCCTTCCGCATTTCATGGTGGAAATATGTTTTATCCACCTTTCGATACTACTTGGCTTCCGCTTTTGCGGTGTGTGCACCGTGTTTCTTGAATATCCGCGTCTGCGAAAACTCACCTAAACGGTGTCCCACCATATTTTCCGTCACATAGACGGAGATAAAAATCTTGCCATTATGAACCATAAATGTGTGTCCCACAAAATCCGGGGTCACCAGAGAACGACGTGACCATGTTTTGATCGGCTTTTTAGAACCAGTATCATTCATTTTGTCGATTTTCTCGAACACGTGATAGTCCACAAACGGACCTTTTTTCAGAGATCTACCCATAAATTTGCCTTATACAGTATCCGTGTTTGCCTTTGCGGAATTACGGCGTTGTAAAATGAAACGGTTTGTTGGTTTGTAACGCTTACGGGTCTTTCCACCCTTAGCAACTTTACCCCATGGTGACGTCAAATGTTGCCATCCTCCACCACCCTTAGATTTACCTTGTCCACCACCATTAGGATGGTCAACCGGGTTCATCGCCACACCGCGCACAGTCGGGCGAGTGCCAAGCCAACGACGACGGCCAGCTTTTCCAAGTTTGATATTCATATGATCGGAGTTACTGACTTGTCCGATTGTCGCATAACAATCCTCTTGGATCAGGCGCACTTCCCCGGAAGGTAATTTAACTGTCGCATAACCGCGGGCGCGTGAACTTACCTGCGCACTTGAACCTGCTCCACGAACCATTTGTCCACCTTTACCAATTGACATCTCAATATTGTGGATAGCTATGCCCACTGGTATTTTACGTAAAGGAAGAGCATTACCAATTTCAGGCTCCGCGTTATCGCTCGCCATAATTTTTGTGCCGACTTTTAATCCTGCTGGTGCAATGATATAAGCCTTGATCCCGTCCTGATATTGCACAAGGGCAATACGGCAGGTGCGATTAGGATCATATTCGATTGATTCGACTACTGCATGCACATCACGTTTACAGCGTTTAAAATCAATAATACGGTAGCGACGCTTGTGCCCACCCCCAATGTGGCGGCATGTAATACGGCCCTTATGGTTACGTCCACCACTCTTGCGGAGTGGTTCAGTCAAACTACGTTCAGGAGTGTCCTTTGTTATTTCATCAAAAGTCGATGCGACACGGAAACGGAGCCCCGGTGTTAATGGTCTGAATGTTTTGAGTCCCATACTATACAACCTCAATCTTATCGCCATCTTTGAGCGTTACGATGGCTTTTTTCCAATCGGAACGTTTCCCAAAAGCGGCTGTTCTTTCGCGTTTTTTCTTACCGAGACAATTCTGCGTATTAACTCGCAGGACTTTCTTACCGAAAAGTTTTTCGATGGCCTTCTTAATTTCTATCTTGTTCGCATTCGTCGCGACTTCAAAGACATACTGATTAAATTTCTCAGTCAATATAGTCCCCTTTTCGCTGAGACGAACCGTCCGGATTATTGAATGTGGATCACGCATACTTTTTAAATCTCCGAACCTTATTTTTTATTCACCCGTTCAGTGACCTTCGCAAATGCATTTTGCGTAAAGACCAGTGTATTGTAACGCAATATGTCTTCCGCATTAACATCATCAGAGGACGTAACCTGGATTTTAGGAATATTCCGGGAAGCCTTCAGAACATTCTCGTCATACTGATCGTTCACAAACAAGGCGGAACCTACCAGTTTCAAATCAGTAACCAAACTAACAAATTCTTTTGTTTTTGGTTTAGTAATATTGATCGAATCAACAATAATCACTTCACCAGCCAGTATTCTTTGGCTCAATGCCTTTTTAAGGGCCAAACGACGAACTTTAATTGGCAATATTTTCGAAAAGTCACGTGGTTTTGGGCCAAAAGCGACACCACCCTTACGCCAAATCGGTGAACTTTTATACCCTGCACGGGCACGTCCAGTTCCTTTTTGTCTCCAAGGTTTAACCCCGGAGAAATTTACATCTGCTTTTGACTTGGTACATGCAGTACCTGTACGGCGGTTCGCACGGTATCCCACGATCACGTCGTGGACAGCTTGTGTACCACGACCATTTTCGATCAATGGAAAAGCAGCTCCAACAGCAGCCTCTTTAGTTAAAATTGTTCCTGTAGCTCCCATAATTGACCTATTTCTTTTCCTGAACAGCAGGTTTTTTCTTTGCATTACGAATGACGATCATGTCCCCGTTTGAACCAGGTAGATTTCCTGTGATGATAATTACATTATCGTTCGGGCGAACCTGAAATACTTGAAGATTCTGGATGGTTCTCCTTACACGACCCATGTGACCGGGCATGCGATGATTTTTGAAAATACGGCCAGGAGTCGAACGTTGTCCGATCGCACCTGCACGGCGATGTGTTTTAGAACCGTGGGCTGCACCACCACCAGCAAACTTATAACGACCCACAACACCTTGAAATCCATAACCCTTTGAAATGCCGATTACATCAACAAATTGACCAGGAGAAAATTGATCCACCGACAGGTTATCTCCAATATTAAATGTGGGTGCCTCTGGAGTACGGAATTCACGCATCACACGCTTAGGTGTAACCCCAGTTTTTTTATAAATACCCTGGACTTGTTTGGTCAACCGAGATTCTTTCTGGTCGATTGTCGCTATTTTGACCGCGTTATAACCGTCTTTTTCAGTGGTTTTATTTTGAATCACCACATTTGGCTCGGCTTTCACGACTGTCACAGTATGGACGGCCCCCTTCTCATCATAGAGACGGGTCATACCAATTTTTATACCTAAAATCGCAATACTCATAACTCATTACCTCAAATTTTGATTGTGATATCCACACCTGCAGGAAGGTTTAATTTCTTCAGCTCATCAATTGTTTTTGCTGTCGGATCAACGATATCCAAAAGTCTTTTGTGAGTGCGGCGTTCAAATTGCTCCATGGATTTTTTATCAACATGTGGCGAACGATTCACCGTCCACCGTTCAATCTTCGTCGGCATTGGGATAGGGCCGGATACCTTGGCTCCCGTCCGTTTTGCCGTCTCGACAATTTCACTGGAACTTTGATCAAGGATACGATGATCAAAACCTTTTAAACGAATGCGAATTCTTTGTGCCATACTTTTATTACCTTTTTAAAATTATGAACGTGCTGGTTTCTTTGTACTTTGCTCAATAACCACCGCCAACACCTGCTGGAACCTGCTCAAAATGTGAAGGCTCCATCGAATAGGATGCGCGTCCTTTACTCAATGAACGAATAGCCGTAGCATAACCGAACATTTCAGAAAGTGGTACATCTGCACGGACAACACAGCCAGTTTGTTTTGTTTCAATATTGATAATTTTCCCACGACGGCGGTTAATATCGCCTAGAATATCACCTTGATACTCTTCCGGAGTGATACACTCTACTTTCATCACAGGCTCAAGCAGGATAGAACCAGCCTTTTTCAAAGCATCTTTCAAAGAGAAAATAGCAGCCATCTTGAATGCAAGCTCGTTCGAGTCAACTTCATGGAAGCTACCATCGACGATCTGCACTTTAATATCAACAACCGGGTAACCAGCTACAATCCCATTATTAACAGCTTCTTCAATACCCTTGATACTTGGTCCAATATACTCTTTAGGAATCGCACCACCGACAATTTTATTCTCAACCTCAAGGCCTTTGCCTTTTTCATTTGGCTCAATCGTAATACAAACATGCCCATATTGACCACGTCCACCAGACTGTTTGATGAGTTTTCCTTCACCTTCAGCTGATTTAGTAATAGTTTCGCGGTAAGCAATTTGCGGTGCACCCGAGTTTGCTTCGACTTTAAACTCACGGAAAAGGCGGTCGCGAATGATTTCCAGGTGAAGCTCACCCATGCCTGCAATAATGGTCTGGCTTGTTTCCTCGTCAGTAAACACACGGAATGTGGGATCTTCCTCAGCTAACCGTGATAAACCTTCAGCCATACGTTCACGATCACCTTTTGTTTTTGGCTCGATAGCCATTGAGATAACCGGTTCCGGGAAGGTCGGCGGCTCGAGGTGAATGGGATAATCTTCATTACAAAGTGTATCACCTGTTGTGACATTGCGTAAGCCGACGATCGCAGCGATGTCGCCAGAGTAAGCTTCATCAACTTCTTCGCGTTTATCAGCCATCAAACGAATAATACGGCTAATCCTATCAGTTTTGCGTGTGCGTGCGTTATAAACTGTATCACCTTTTTTAAGGGTCCCTGAGTAAACACGGAAGAAAACTAATTTACCTACGAATGGATCACTCCAAAGTTTAAAGGCTAGTGAAGCAAAATTTGCATTATCATCAGGGGAAACGCACTTTTGCTCATGAGTATCAGGATCAGTCCCGCTAATATCCGGTACATCTAACGGGTTCGGCAAATAATCAATAACTGCATCCACAAGGTACTGCACACCCTTATGTTTGAATGCTGATCCGCCAACTACAGGGACAATTTTATTTGCAATCGTCGCACGGCGTAATGCTGCTTTGATTTCAATGGTAGAAATTGGTTTTTCTTCTAAAAAGAGTTCACCAAGCTGCTCGTCGGAATCAGCTAGCTTCTCAATGAGATGCTGACGGGCTTCTTTAGCCTTAGCTTGTAGTTCAACAGGGATATCCTCAATCTTATATACGGATCCCAAATTACCGCTATCGTCATAAATTACGGCTTTTTGATTCACTACATCAATTTGTCCGCGCAAGAGATCTTCCGCTCCGATCGGAATCAAAATCGGTACAGGATTCGCACCGAGCTTTGTGCGCATTTCAGTGACAGCATTATTAAAATTTGCACCAACACGATCCATCTTATTCACGAAGGCAATACGAGGAACACCATATTTTGTCGCTTGGCGCCAGACCGTTTCCGACTGAGGCTGCACACCTGCCACACCGCAAAATACGGCTATAGCACCATCCAAAACACGCATAGATCGCTCGACTTCAGCTGTAAAATCAACGTGGCCGGGGGTATCTATAATATTGACCCGCATTTTTTCACTCTCGAAAGCCTTATAAATAGTCTCTTCTTTTTTCTGTTCCCAGAAACAAGTAATGGCTGCCGCGGTAATCGTAATACCACGTTCTTTTTCCTGCTCCATCCAGTCAGTCGTAGCTGTCCCCTCATGGACCTCACCCATTTTATGAATAACCCCAGTATAAAAAAGGATACGCTCAGTCAGCGTAGTTTTACCGGCATCAATGTGAGCACAAATACCAATATTACGTGTCTTTTCCAAGGGAAAGGCACGATTAGGTGAATTTGGGTTTGTAGATTTTTCTACTGTGGCAGATTGGCTCATATTGATCATCCTCTAGAATCTTAGGTGTGCAAATGCTTTATTGGCTTGAGCCATTTTATGGACATCATCACGTTTCTTAATCGCATTCCCCTGTCCTTGTGAGGCATCGAGAATTTCAGTAGCAAGAGCGTCTTTAAGAGCGATACCTTTGCGGGATGAAGCGTAATTAACTATCCAACGCAAAGCCAATGAGATTTGACGGTCAACAGGAACCTCCATAGGCACTTGATATGTAGCGCCACCCACACGACGACTCTTCACTTCCAGACGTGGCTTAGCAGTGTCGATCGCTTTTTGAACAACGTCCAAGGGATCCAATTGAGGATTTTTTTGGGTAATCTTTTCCAAAGCCCCGTAAACAATGCGTTCAGCAGTGGATTTCTTTCCGGAAATCATAATCGTATTAATCATACGTCCGATCAGGCGGTTACCATACCGGCTATCAGGAAGGACTTGGCGTTTATTAGCTTGGCGACGACGTGACATATAGTTTTTATCCGATTAAAAGTTTACTTTTTCTTGGCGGCCCCAGCTACAGCGCCCGCTTTAGGACGTTTAACACCATACTTGGAGCGGCTCACACGGCGCTTTTCAACCCCAAGCGCATCAAGTGTACCACGGACGACGTGATAACGAACACCAGGAAGATCTTTCACTTTGCCGCCACGAACCAATACAATCGAATGCTCTTGAAGGTTATGACCTTCATCAGGAATATAAGCAATGACCTCAATCCCATTCGTCAAGCGAACTTTAGTCACTTTACGGAGGGCGGAGTTCGGCTTTTTAGGCGTACGAGTCATGACTTGAAGGCAAACACCACGGCGTTGCGGACAACTCTTCAAAGCCGGAGACTTTGATTCGTACCTGACCCTTTTGCGGCCTTTTTTCACGAGCTGGTTGATTGTTGGCATAAAAAATGTTTCTCTTGTTTTATTCAATTCAGACAATAGTTCTCCCCTCTTTTAAGTGATGTTTTAGACAAACTCACCAACGTAATACTTGCTTATTGCAAATACTCCAATGAAGGGAAAATCAAACTATAGTGAAACTGACTTTTCCTGCAAGCACTTTCTTGAAAATTTTTATAATTCTTTTTTAAATATTTTATATGACTGAAAATCATCTTATAAAACTTGTAGTTTGAGGAAATTTTCGACGAGTTTTTTGCCTTCACGTGTAAGGATAGACTCGGGGTGAAACTGGACGCCATAGATCGGGAATTGTTTATGTTGGACACCCATGATTTCATTTTCAGCGGTCTCAGCAGTAATCTCGAGGCAATCAGGGCATGTCTCGCGTTTAATGATCAATGAATGGTAACGCGTCGCGTCAAAGGGATTGTCCAAACCGGCAAAAAGCCCTTTATTATTATGGATAATCGGAGAGGTCTTCCCGTGCATGAGACGTTCAGCCCGGATCACATCCCCACCGAATACATGTCCGATACATTGGTGCCCAAGACACACTCCAAAGAGTGGGATTTTCGGGCCAAATTCCTTAATAACAGCATTTGACATTCCTGCCTCTAGCGGTGTGCAAGGTCCCGGGGATATCACGATCTTGTCCGGCTGCAACTGCGCAATTTGCTCGAGGCTGATCTGGTCATTACGGTACACGAGCGGTCGCGCCCCCAACTCCCCGATGTATTGGACGAGGTTAAAGGTGAATGAATCGTAGTTATCGATGAGTAGAATCTTTTGCATAAAAATAGTTTACCCTGTGTCATTAACCACAAAACGCCAAAAATATCGGGATATTATTTATATATATCCTTTTTAAATCCCTGTTTTCGAATCGGCAACTTGAAATTAATGAATCTTAGCCAGAGCTTAATTGCCTTCAAATCAGAAATCAACTGCATGCTCTAAAAAAAATATCAGAGCTGCGGGCAATTCTGAATTCACTTTTCTGAAAATTCATGATTCTTTTCTGCGCTCTAAATCAAACGTTTTGTCGGATCTCTGGGGACCTTACCCTTCCATATTTTTCGCCATGGCGAGAGCGGTGATAGCGGCCCGGGCTTTATTACAGCTCTCATCATATTCGCCTTGCGGGGTGGAGTCCACCACGAGCCCTCCACCTGCTTGGACATAGGCTTTACCATCCTTGATCAAGACTGTCCGGAGGGCGATGCACGAGTCGAGATTCCCGTCGAACCCGAAATAACCCACAGCCCCGGCATAAACCCCGCGACAGGTAGGTTCCTGCTCGGCAATAATCTGCATGGCCCGGATCTTTGGCGAGCCCGACACGGTTCCCGCAGGGAATGTCGCCCGCATGACATCGTATGCGGTCTTTTCCTGATGCAACTGACCAACAACATGAGAAACGATATGCATCACGTGGGAGTAACGTTCAACCACCATAAAATCAGTCACTTTGACCGAATGAAAATCACAAACCCGGCCTACGTCATTACGCGCGAGGTCAATCAACATCACATGCTCCGCCCTTTCCTTAGGGTCGGCTAAAAGCTCTTTTTCCAAGGCGACATCTTCCTCAGGTGTCTCCCCGCGCTTACGGGTCCCTGCAATCGGGCGAATCTCGACTTTCCGGTTATTACAGCGGACATGAACCTCTGGTGAGGCTCCAACAATCGCCATACTGCCAAGTTCCACGCAGAACATATAGGGTGAAGGATTTACGTGGCGCAAGATACGGTAAAGGCTCAAGGGTGACGCCTTATAGTCAGATTCAAATCTCTGGGATGGAACGACTTGAAAGATGTCACCTGCCTTAATATATTCCTTCATCTCGATCGTCATATCCAAATAATCCTGGTGGGACATATTTGCGGGAGGAAGAGTCACCTCGGGTTTTTTTGGAATCTCATTAAGTGCATGAGACCGAGGAGCTTCCAATAACTTTCTGATTTGAGCAATTTGCTCAATAGCGAGGCCATATTTCACCTCCAAATCACCATTAACATGCACATTCACAACGATTTGTAATGTTTTCCGCAGATGATCAAAAATGAGCAATTTGTCCGTGATCAAAAATAAGGCATCAGGAATTTGCAGGTCATCCTTTTTCGCCCGCCGCACAGTGGGTTCAAAATAAGTCACCGCCTCGTAACCAATAAAACCAACGGCCCCGCCAAAAAAGAGGGGCAAGGACCCATGTGACACCGGGGAGAATTGCGCCATGTAATTTTGGAGGAAAACCAAGGGATCCGCACCCATTTCTGAGGTCTGGCACTTTTCGCCTTCACGGATCTCGACTTTGCCCGCGCGAAAGACCAGCTCTGTCCGCAGATCAAAGCCGACAAATGAATAACGCCCGCTGACCTGAGAACTCTCCGCCGACTCGAAAAGAAAGGCGTTTTTGCCCTGCCCGCGCAATTTGCTGTAAACATCTACCGGGGTTTCACAATCTGCCAAAAGCTCCACATAAACGGGAATCAAGTTCCCTTTTTGGGCGAGTTTGCAGAATTCTTCTTTGGAAGGGTGTATGCTCATGATGGGGAATAGGTTTTTTCAGGATCAAAAATACGGAGTTCATTGACGGGGCGGACTACCCCACCAAGACTGACCTCTTGGTAAAAACAGGACATATACCCCGTGTGGCAGGCTCCCCCCGTTTGTTCCACCTCGAAAAGCAACGTATCCCCGTCGCAGTCGATGGCAAATTTCTTTACCATTTGAGTGTGACCGCTGGTTTCACCTTTGATCCAATACTTTTTGCGGGAACGGCTCCAGAAATTCGTCTTACCCGTTTCCAGCGTGGCGATAATCGAGTCCTGATTCATCCAAGCCATCATCAGCACCCGCTTGGTATTCACATCCTGGACGATGGCAGGAACCAGTCCGTCGGCGTTAAACTTGATTTTTTCGAGAAACTGCGTGTTCATTTTTTCTCCTTGAGAGGGCCGGTATCACGACCGGCCAAAGATTTTATACGATGGATCAAGTGCCGCAGCCTACGCAACTTGCGCCGCTCTTTCAACCCCCTATTTTGTTTCCTGCAAGTTTTTTGACATTTGGGCGGATTCGGTTTAAATAAGTAACATCCCCCTTGTCACCCTCCTGAAATAGATAAAAATCAGGATCGAATACCGTGCAATTTACTGATTTACAAGTCGAGCTCACCAGCCCCGGAGGGAAAGCCTATGCCCGCCTCTTGATCGGGTATCCTTACCAACTCGAAGGCGACCTCAATGACCTGCCCTATGGCTTGATCGAGAACCGTGACCGCCCCGTCTGTTACCTCGCCTCGCTCCACGCGGATCCTTCCCACCACGGGTTAGGAACCTTATTTCTAGGAAAACTCCCGAAAGTTTTAAAAAATTATCCCGAAGTGAAAGAAATTTATACCCTCGCTTGGGCCACACACCATTCCCACGAGAACCCGACAGAGTTCTACCTCGCCCGTGGCTTTAAATTCATCTCGCACGATGTCACAGACCATCCTTATCTTTCATGCACTATCGGTGGACTGGGGCAATTTGCTCCAGACACCCCTTGCCTCATCAAGGTCCGTCAGACCACCGGCCATGGATGGAGTGCTGCGGCAAAAGTCATCGCCACAGCCGCGGTCCTCGTCACCCTCCCGCTAGTCCTTAAACCCTTATTATGCCGGAGAAGAAGGAGATAAAAATCAGATTGCGGAGGTTTCCTAAAAGAACATCATTATTCCGCACTCTTAATCTGTTAAGAACCTACCAATATCTTCGTAGTTAAGCAGAAATAGGTTTTGAATAGCTGTCGTTGTACAATTTCCACGTCGAATGCAAATGATTTTTGGCAAAGCCCCATAGAGTCAGGTCATCAACAGTCTCCAACCCAAGGTTTACAATATGTTTTGCCCCGGGGTAAAGACCCTCCAACAAAACGGGTAGTGATGGTAATGACCTCCCTGTAATTCATATAGATAGACTAAATCGACCCATTTAAAATGCAATCAAAGCCTCAACACCTTCGTTTTTTACCAGGCGTACCAATGGCGTCGAAAAGCTTATGCGCTAATGGCCGCAGGTCGGACAGGAATCCCGTTGGCGGCGAGGAATTTCTTCACGTCCTCGACGGTGTGTTGACCGTAGTGGAAGATACTGGCAGCCAAAACCGCATCGGCCTTCCCTGTCGTGAGTACATCGAGGAGGTGTTGCAAATTGCCCGCACCACCGCTGGCGATGACCGGCACTTTCACCGCCTCACTGACGGCACTATTTAACTCCAGATCGTAGCCCTTCTTGGTACCATCGGAATCCATGCTCGTGAGTAAAATCTCGCCCGCTCCAAGGGAAACAACCTTGTTTGCCCACTCAATAACATCCATCCCTGTGGGTTTACGCCCGCCGTGGGTGAAAACCTCCCACTTACCCGGACCACTGCGTTTCGCGTCGATTGCCACCACGATACATTGGCTACCGAAAGTGTCTGCCCCTTGGCGAATGAGCTCGGGAGTGTGCACCGCCGATGTATTGATGGAAACTTTATCTGCGCCTGCCTTGAGCATGACACGGACATCTTCGACACTCCGGATCCCCCCGCCGACAGTCAGCGGGATAAAAATCTCACCTGCGGTACGTTCGACGAGATCCACAAGCGTCCCACGGTTTTCGTGACTGGCCCGGATATCGAGGTAAACGAGTTCATCCGCACCTTGGCGGTCGTATTCAATCGCAGCTTCCACAGGGTCACCAGCATCCTGTAACCCGACGAAATTAACCCCTTTGACCACACGGCCATGGGCGACATCCAGACAAGGAATAATTCTCTTGGTAAACATAAGGAACAGGGACATCAATAGGGTTCACCGGCAAAAAACTCAAAAGAAATTCACCAGTATTTTCATTTTAAACTTCTACCCCAGTCTGATGAAACTCTCTTTTACTCGACTCTATGAAAAGGTTCCACTCATGAATACGCCCGATATTGGGGTTTTAGAGAAAAATTGTTCGCGGAAGCTTATCTCAAAGGCCCCCGCTCAACACTCTCAGGAAAATATCAGCGGTAAACTCCAAACTCCTTCACAGCCTCGACAAAGGCCACCAGGTTTTCCCATGGCACTTCCGGTTCCACAAAATGCGTGGGCCCCAAAAGTAATCCACCGCCATTACCGACCGTTTCCATTCGTAACTTCACTTCATTACGGATGTCATCCGGTGTACCAAAGGGCAGAGTGGTCTGTGTCCCGATTGTCCCCCAAAATGAAAGTCTGTCGCCGAACTTGAGTTTCAGCTCGGCAGGATCCACACATTCACACTGGATAGGATTAAGAATATCGACCCCCACTTCGATCAAATCTTCAACCACCGGCAGGATATTCCCGTCACTATGGTAAAAAATCAAAATATCCGGGCGAACTGTACGCGCAGCCTTGATCACACGGGCCAACCGGCCTTTGAGCCATTTGCGCCACATGGGCACACTCATAATCATGCTCCTCTGGGAAGCCACATCATCCCCGAGCATCAAAACATCAATACCTGACTCAGCCATGTTTCTAGCCTGGCCTTCCCTTTTCTCAGTAATCCTATCGAGAAACGCCTCGGCAAACTCCTGATTATCAATAAAATCCATCATGAGTAACTCCATACTCCTCATATACCAGGCCACTTCAAAAATCGTACAAGCCATGGAGCCAAGAACAGCAAACCCTTTACCTTGGATATCCTTCACGGCACTAGTCATATACTCGTGCCGGTAATAGGCATCCATATCCGGCAACGGATAATCCATCACATCTCGCACAGTAGAGAGCTTGAGCATCGGATAAATAAATCCCTCCAAGTGGCTGTGACTTTTATCATCACTTTCCGTCGGCAAATGACCTACACCCCACTCATCGATAAAGGCCTTTTCTGGAAGATTTTTAAAGTATTTGGAGTAGTCATTTTTTAAAGTCGTCGGCGCAGACATTAACATGCGCGTATCCACCCCAAAATACTCGTCCGGACTCGTATGCCCCGTTTTTTCCTTAAAAATATCATACATCGGGCCTGTCAGACCCCAGCTCAAATCAAAGGGGACACGATCCGGAATTTGCCTTTTCATGGCCCTCAAAACACGTTCCCTACTTGTCATAGTCGATAACGTAGAATTACTCATAATAATATATTCAAATGTTCGTCGTTTATGTTCCTGTTATTGAATCAATATTGACTTATTACGGCTTAACAGGAGCAAGAAGAATGCATTTTATGCGCTGACAACGCCCATTCCAGAGTATTAACGTCCCATTCAGCACCTCCATCAGGGCAAAACGATTCCCTAAAAGCTGATAAAACCTTTTTTCCGCCGTTCTACTGGTCCTGCAGCTTCTGCTGCTGGATATCTTTTTGGAGCTTGAGTAATTGTTCTGGATTTACCCCGTCGCTATTAAGATTTTCAGGGGCTTTTTGGATCATATCCTGCATGGCCTCCGGATCCATATTCATCATATCCTCGGCGATTGCTGATTGGGTGGTTTTGGTAAACCCTGCGGGTATTTCAAATTGGGCGGCATCAATCTTATTTGTATTCACCATCGTCACCTCCATGGCTGTGACAAGCTTCCCAGAGTCCTCATCAAGAAACTCGACTTTTAGGGGAATACCATCGGGCAAACCTGTATTAAAAAGCTTCAAGCTATCCGTCATTTGACCAAACATCGCTTTTTGCATTGCATTAGCTGACTTCACCGCAGCCCCCTGGTCATCTTTCGGCCAAGTCGAATACTTTAACTGGTTCAACTTTTTTTCAAAGGCATCTTTTTGTCCAAAGGCGTCCTTGAGCACACCATCCTTGGTGGCGATCCAATATTTTGCCGCCAACTTCCCGTCCATCCAGATTTCATAACCATCAGTAGCAAAGTCGGCAATCTTTTGGCTGCCATTCTTTTTAACTTCCATCTTTCCAGATGCTTCGGGGGGACTATTAGTATTCGAGCTATACTGCGTGTTGTCTGCGGAAAAGGCTGTCGGCGGCATGGGCACGTACGGGATTTTGATCGGGTTTTCCATGTACGTTTTTGACGGTTTGGCAATAATCCATTCCACCGCCTTATCCAGCCTAGTCACCATCAAAGGCTGGCTCATGGGATTAACCGGTCCGGAAACCATCAGACCACTATCTGAATCGCTTAATTGCGGGATTTCATTCCGGGCTTTATCCCCCGAATAAGATTGTTTCATAGTCATCGTCCCCCCGCTGACATTCATTTCGATAGAGGAGTCAGCAGAGACAGGGCAGAGTGTAATACCTAGCAGCACAAGGAGGGAACGAATAATATTTTTCATAAGATGATACGGATGAGGTAAGAGATTAGCCAGAATCCAAAGACTGACACAAGCCTCTTTTCAGCATGAAAATACTCGGTCGTCTCCCCCCCCCCTGCCGATCACGCCTCATTCGGAGTGATCGGGCGGTCATAGGATTCAAGGATGATTTCATTGATCCTCATTTCCTGTAATGACAAAAGGAATGAGAGAGTTGATTCCGCCCCTTGATTCTGATTCACCCGATCCACGTGGATCGCGTCATAACACCCGCCCGTATTAGCATCATAAACAAAGAGTCCCGCGTCGTTTTTGCCCAGGAACCAGTCCAAAGCTTTTTGCGCCTCAGTCAGCCAGAAATAATCTTTGGTCGTCTGGAAAGCTTCCAAGCACATGGCCACAGTCGAGTAGGCCTCGACGGGCTGCTGGTCGAATTTCGCACGCACATCACCCTTTTTGTAGAATCCATTTGACCCGACGGGGCGGAAATGTCCTTCCTCGCACGTCTGGACTGTTTGGAGCCAGCGGGCTGTTTCTAAGCCCACTTCTAAGGCTTTATGATTATCTGACCACCGCCCGCTCAAGATCAGCGCATGGGGAAGTACCCCGTTATCGTATGAAACCACCGGCTCAAACCATTTCCAGTCCTGGCTATGACTGTCTTCATACAGCCTGAGTAATTTGTCAGTGAGAATATCACGCACTTGGTCGACTAACCTATCCCCGCTCAGCCTCCTGAAATATTCGTGAATCCCGATCAATGCAAAGGCCCAGGCACGCGGTGAACTCACCTCTGTGATTTTCATGACGGTTTTTTCAAAAAGCTGGACCGCCCATGCCTGCAGACTCTTGTCCTGCGAACGCCCCACACAGGTTCCTAACGCCCATAGTGTACGGCCCAAAGAATCATCCGAACCGTATTCGTCGAGCCACTTCCGGTCAAATCCCATAAAATTATGGAACCGTCCGGATGCCGGTTCATAGGCATAATTAATAAAAGACGCATACGTATGGGCAAAGTTGGAGATTTTTCCAAGTGCATCCCCCGTTTCCTCAAGGAGAATCGCCAGAATCAAAGCACGGGCATTATCATCAATACAATACCCCTCATGGAAATTTGGCAGGGTATAAGTCGCATGCTGGAAAATCCCGGTCGAGTCTGTGATTCGGCACAGGTGATCCAAACGCAGGGTAGGCAGCTCGACGAGTTCAGTTTCCTGAGTTTTGAGGGCATATCGGCGGGAGACACCCCTCGCCTTTGAAAGCCGCGCTTTGTAAAAAGATTCCCCGTATTGGAAGGCGACTTGGCTCCAGATGGATTCACGGCCCTGGAGGTAAGCCCGTTTACGCATGGCATTACATTTGTGATCATCCTCCAAAAGGCCGATAATTGCTTTAGCCATATTCTCATGATCGGCAAATGGCACGAGCACACCTTTTCCGTCAGCGAGTAATTCCTCAGCGTGCCAGTAGGGCGTCGAGATAACAGCTTTCCCGCAACCAAAAGAATAGGCTAAGGTCCCTGAAACCGCCTGGGCGGGGTTCAGGTACGGCGTAATATAAATATCGGCGGCCCCGAGGAATTCCTTTAATTCATCGATCTCCACAAAACGATTGTAAAAAGCGACATGTTTTTTCACCCCGAGGTTTGCGACCATACGGTCAAGGCTTATCCTGTAGGCTTCACCTTCGTTACGGACGAGATTCGGATGTGTCGCGCCGAGCACGATATAAACTAACTCGGGATACTTTTTAACCACTTCTGGCAAAGCCTGGATGACATATTCTATCCCCTTACTCGGGGAAAGTAGGCCGAATGTCAGCAGGACCTTCTTTCCCTCGACCCCAAATTGATCCTTATAAAAATTCGGATCACTAAATGGCATGTCAGGGATACCGTGGGCGATTATGTCGATCTTATCCGGGGAGACCCCGTAAACATCTTTGAGGATACCCTTACTGCGTTCCGTCATGACGACGAGCCTCACACTCAGTGTAATCAACTCTTTCATGACGCGTTTCTGGTGGGCATCAGGCTCTTGGAGCACCGTGTGCAACGTCGTGATCACAGGCATCTTTAAATCTCGCAAAAGGGCCAAGACATGGCTCCCAGCGTTTCCGCCATAAATACCGAATTCATGCTGGAGACAAACGACGTCCACATTATTAAAATTAAGGAAATCCGCCGCCCGTTCATAGGAAGAGATATCCTGCTCTGAAAATTCAAACCTCACCTCGGGCGGATACGGATAACCCTCGGCAATGTCATTAACAGGGACAACCATGACTTCAGTCTTGGGATAAGCCAGAGAGATGGACTTGTACATGTCGTTGGTGAATGTCGCGATCCCGCATTTACGGGGGAGATAACCGCCTATTAAAGCGATTTTGCCTATGTGCTCTTCTAAGTTCATCGGTTATTTTCCTTTCACCGGGTATTTTTTAAGTTCAGAAAGCAGGTCTTCCATTTCCACTGTGGCAAATCCGACACATGAATCACTCATGCCATAAGGGATCACTAAATGCCCGGCATGCTCCATATAACCGCAGGTATAAACCACATTTGGCACATACCCCTCGCGTTCTGTCTGGTCGGGCGTGATCAGAGGGTAAGGCAGTCGACAAATGATTTCCCCTGGGTTATCCAGATCAAGCAGGATACACCCGATGGAATATTGCCGCATCGCTCCCACGCCGTGTGTTAAAAGTAACCATCCGTCTTTGGTCTCGATGGGCGAACCACAATTGCCCAGCTGGAGAAATTCCCAAGGGTACGTAGGCCGCATCAGGATTTTTTTATCGTGCCAGAAATGGAGCATATCCGAATACATCAGGAAAATATTCTCCCCGTCCTGACGCGAGATCATGGCGTAGTGGCCATTGATTTTCCGTGGGAAAAGAGCCATACCTTTATTCTGGACCTCCGATCCGTTCAGGGTACTGAGCTTAAATGTCAGGAAATCTTTTGTTTCAATCAACTGCGGGAATGTCACTTTACCGTCATAAGCCGTATAAGTCGCATAATAAGTAATCTGCCCGTCATCTTCCCGGAATGCCACAAACCGGGCATCCTCGATCCCGTTGCTTTCTGAGGGGGATGAAGGAAAAATCAGGCGTTCGGATATTTTTTGCCCGGGGCTGAACCGGATCAGGTAATTCGCCTTGGCCAGAGCCGTGACACTCTGGAGCACATTCTGCTGCTCGAGATGCATTAACCGGTTTTTCTTTAATGTTAAATCCACCGTTTTTTTAAGTTCCTGAAAGGTGAATTGCGCCGGGAGCGACTGCATCATATTCTGCACAAAGGTATCGAGTAAGCCCAGCTCATGGAGTTTCCTTTCAAAAAGGCCTTTGCAGTATTCCGGGTCAGGGGCTTCCTCCGGAGCCGTCGCGTAACGGGAGGTTTCCATTAATTCCACCCGCCCCTCGCCATGAACGATTCCTGAACGGAATACCAGTGAAGAGATATGCCCTTCCCCGGTCGCACGCAGGCTCATGATGAACCGCATCGCCCCCTCGGGAAGTCCCGACTGGTCGGGATCGGGCACGATAGAGGGATTAAATAGTGCAGCGGCCTCAAGTGAATATTCCTGGCAGAAATAGGACCCGATGAGTAACTGTTTCGCCCGACTCATACTACTATCAAGAATCATCATGTCTTTGACAGTCTCGTATCTCTTGATGAAAAAAGCCTCAAGCTTGTGGTGGCGGTTCCCGAACCGCTCCATGACCTTCGCAGATTCCTTATCGACTTGATCCTCGGAAAGACTCATGACCCTCGCCATCACTCGGATGACGCGTTCACGATTTACAAACTCCAAAGGTCTGAAAAATACGCGCGAACTATCTGGCTTGAGCAGAATATTGGTACGCTTTATTTCGATCATGGTCAGGACTTTCTCATTAAATTCATAAAAAGCCCCCATCACGAAGCAATGCTTCGGAGCCAGTCGTGGTCTAATTTTACACCCTATTTCACACTTGCGCAAGGCTTCTTACCGATAAGACTTTTGCTTGGCCATGGTCATATGAGCCGATTAGCATTCGCCATTCATATAAATTCATGCTATTTTCCGTGCCGATGTCCAAAGTCTTACTCACCACATTAACTGCTAAATATATTCATGCCGGGTTCGGTCTGCGATATATCCTCGCAAATATGGGCGGACTGCGTGGCCAGACGGTGATGAGGGAATTTGACATCAACCAAAAGCCCCTTGAAATCACGGAAAAGATCCTGGCGGAAAAGCCCGTTATTGTTGGTTTCGGTGTTTACATCTGGAATGTAACCGAGACCCACGAGGTCGTCAGTGCCCTGCGCCGGATCGCCCCAGACATCAAAATCATCCTCGGCGGCCCCGAGGTGAGCTACGAGACGGAGACTCACCCGCTCCTGCCCTACGCGGACTACATCATCAAAGGTGAGGCGGACATGGCTTTTGCCCAGCTCTGTAGCAAATTGCTCGGCGGCATCACTCCGGAGGAAAAAATCATCGATGCTGGATTCGTCGATATTGCGCAACTTGCTCTTCCCTACGGGCTGTACTCCGAAGACGATATCGCCCACCGGATCGTTTACGTCGAGGCTTCCCGGGGATGCCCCTTCACGTGTGAATTCTGCCTGTCCTCCCTCGACATTCCTGTGCGGCAATTTGCTCTGGATCCATTCCTCGCCGAAATGCAAAAACTCTATGACCGTGGACTCCAACATTTTAAATTCGTCGACCGGACATTTAACCTAAATCTCGCTTTCAGCCGACAAATCCTCGGGTTTTTCCTCGAACGCCTCCGGCCCGGACTTTTTATCCATTTTGAAATGGTTCCCGACCGTCTTCCGGCGGAACTGCGCGAGATCATCACAAAGTTCCCGGCTGGCATCCTCCAATTCGAGGTCGGTATCCAGAGCTTTAACCCCGAGGTCGCGGCC
>JAWXBN010000083.1 GCA_034440155.1 Verrucomicrobiota bacterium
AAGTCGCCCAGATCATTATCCGTCGCAACCAGAAAAATAGCTCCGAAAAACCCATTCAAGTTTTCGGAAAAGAATTCCCGAATGGACTGGAAGGGATTCCGAGTATTTTCGGGTTAAACCCCTCCATCCTCGTGGAGAAAATCGCCCCCCTGCTCAAGCAATTTGCCCAGAGCCACGGCATTCAAATCGACCAAGACATGATTGACGGGGAGCTCAACCTCATTGATTTCACCTCGAAATACGAAGTCGATACGATCGCCCGCACCCCGACTTTCTGCCCGGGTTGCCCCCATCGTGATTCGGCCAGTGTCCTGATGGATGTCAAAAAAGCATTCATGGACAAAGATTACATGAGGAAAAACCATCGTCGTGACCCGACGGATCTGGTTTTCCACGGGGACACCGGGTGTTACACCATGCTTATGTTCGAGCCCACCAAGGACCTGATGCATAATTATTCGGGCATGGGATTAGGCGGCGGCACCGGGGCAGGTATCGATCCTTTTATCAAAAATAAGCAGGTCGTATTCATGGGCGACGGAACCTTTTTCCATAGTGGACAACTCTCGATCACAAACGCCATCAAGAACCGCCAAGACATCACCTTTATTATATTAGATAATAAAACCACCGCCATGACCGGGCACCAGCCGACACCCTCGGTAGATTATGATTTACTCGGACGCGAGACATTTGCCCAGGACATCGAGAAAGTCGTCCAAGGCATGGTCGAGGCCCATACTTCTACGATTGTCAGGACAAACCCGGCCTACCGCGAGAGTTACCGTGAGCTTCTCGAAGAAACCATCCTCAAAGACGGGGTCAAAGTCATTATTGCCGACAAGGAATGCGGGATCACCTATCACCGGAAACAATTACGTGATGAACGTGCCGAGATTAAAGCCAAGGGTTTTCTCGAATCCAAAACATTCATCAATATCACTCCTGATGTTTGTGAAAACTGCCTGGAGTGCACGAAGTCAACAGGTTGTCCAGGACTTATTTTTGTCGATACCGACTACGGTCGCAAGATCCAGACAGACCTTTCCTGGTGCGTGGCGGATACGGCCTGTACAAAGCTCCATGTCTGCCCCTCTTTTGAGGAAGTGACCATTTTCCGTAAAGCTGCGCCGCCCAATCCCTTGGATGCTTTCGAGCTCACTGGCATTACTGAGCCCCGCCTTTCTGAGTTTAAACACTCTTGGAAAATTTTCCTCGCCGGAGTCGGCGGGATGGGGATCGCCACATCGACAGCGATTCTTGTCCGTGCCGGGCACAAGGAAGGTTTTAACGTCATGTTCGCCGAGAAAAATGGTCTCGCCATCCGTAATGGCGGGGTTTATTCACTCGTGACATTCCTGAAGCCCGGACAAAACCATTCATCCCAAATATCCTCTTATGGGAAAGCCGATGCCCTTCTCGGAATCGATATCCTGGAGGCCACTCGTAGCCTTGATCCTAAAGGCCATACCCGGATCGCCTCACCTGACTACACCACAGCGGTCATTAATACCGAGAAGACACCGACCATTATGACGCTTCTCGGCCGTGAGGATTTTGATGTATCCTCCTTGGAGAAAATCATCCGCCGCTATACAAAGCCCTCCACCTATTTCAGTTTTAATGTCTCGCAATTTGCCGAGAAGATCTTCGGCACAAAACTCTATGTGAATATCATGATGATCGGCATCGCCTACCAGAAGGGCCTCCTCCCGATGAGCGTGGAGAGCATCGAGTGGGCCATTCGCGAAACGACCGGCGGGGCTTCCCTGACAAATCTTAAAGCCTTTGCCTTGGGCCGTAAAATGGTCTGTGATCCCCAGCTTTTTGGATTCACCCCTGCAAACAATTACCTGAAAATACTCGAAGAAAAAGCGGGTATTCTAGCCATCAAAAATCAGGCCCTTGCCCAAAGCTACCGGGATCTCGTCGAAGAAACCGTCCAGAAAATCCAGATCGACAGTGACGGGCATTACCACTTGGCCATCCGTCTTTACGACTGTATCCAGTTCCAGAATATGGACTATGCCAAAACTTATATTTCGATGCTGACCCAGGTTTACCAAAAGGACTCGAAAGAATTTGGTTATCTGGCCACAAAAGCTGTCATCCAAAATCTCGCCAAGGTCATGTGTATCAAGGATGAATTCTATGTCGCCCACCTTTTGACCTCGGAAGAGAAACTCGCGCGTGATCGCCAACGTTATACCATCGATCCAAAGCGCGGGGATAAAATCACTTATACCCATCTGAATAAACCTCACTATGAATTTTTCGGGCATTCCATCGATTTCAGGATTAATACGAAAAACTGGATGCTCAGCACACTCAAACGAATGAAATTCCTCCGCCCATTCTTGGGTTCCTGGCATTTCGGCCATGAAAAAGCTTTCCGCGATTGGTATATCAGCCTCGTTCGTGAATTCCACCTGACAACGGCGAAAGGTTATGAATTAACCATTCAAATACTTCGTTTACCCGAGTCGGTCAGTGGTTATTATACAGTATCCCGCCCCAAAATGCAGGAAGCAAAAGAACGAGCTGACTACCTTAAAGATGTCATTTCGAGCTTGCCCGCCCAGCAACAGACCCAGCCCGATCTCTCCAAAAAATGAGTGTTTACTCCAAAAAGAAAACCGCGCAAGCCTTGGAAAAGATACCCGGCTGGAAATTAAATGGCTCCTCAATTTCAAGAACCTTTGTTTTTGAGGATTTTATCGCGGCTATGGGTTTTGTCACCCAGGTGGCTATACTTGCAGAAAAAGCCTTCCACCACCCCGATATCAATATCCGCTGGAATAAAGTGACGATCACCCTTTCGACACATGATGTGAGCGGCCTGACCAAAAAAGATTTTGATCTGGCAGGAAAATTGCAAGTGTTATAGGACATCTCTCCTCTTTTTTTGGTGCACCCATCCAAGCAAGATGGAAGGGATCATTATCATCCCCTTTGGCATTAATTTCTTACGACAAAGATCTAAAATCTGGTCCATGTCCTGTAAAGCCATCTCCATCAGACCATACCCACACGGATAAAATCATCCTGGACGATTTGGCCAATGGGGCCAAATCTGCCGTGAGGAAATCGAGCGTGTTTATCCTATATCAATGTTCACAAAAAAGGCGGCCCTGGAGATGGACCGCCTTGGAAAGCGATTTCTTTAATTTATCTGAGAAAGAATTATTTCAACGCTTGTTTCAGAAATTTAAGTCCATTGACTGCGATTTCATCGCGGGTGGGCTCGATCCGGCGCCAGATCGCGGCAGCGCGGGCAATCACCTTTACATCGGTTGTGAATGATTCAATCACGATATCACCTTTGTAACCGATTGATTTTAATGCCGTCTTAATTGGTTTCCAATCCGTATGATCATTACCGGGAGTCCCGCGGTCACTGCCACAAGCATGGAAATGCCCGAGCAATTTGCCCGCTTTTTTGATCGCTGCGCCGAGGTCTTTTTGCTCGATATTCATGTGGAATGTATCGAGGTGGATCTTCAGGGCGTTGCTATTAACGGCTTTCACCATGGCGAGGGCCTGGTCAATGGTATTGATGAAGTCTGTCTCGAAACGGTTGAGGGGCTCCAAACAAAGGGTCACGTTCTTTTTCTCAGCGTATTTGGCTAGTTGCTTGAGGTTTTTAACCACTGTGGCCCATTGTTTCTTGTATTCTGTCGGCTCCACCGCATCCGCACGCCCGACACTGGAGTAGATCGGACCGGCAAAGGTTTTACATCCAAGGGCAGCCATCTGGTCGATAACCCCTGTAATATATTTCATGGATGTTTTTTGTTGTAGGGCATTCCCACGAAAATCGCGGTCGGGTCCCATGGCCGCGCAAATTGATCCGCAGACAAGTCCGTTTTTATCAAGGTGTTTTTTGATAAAGGCCGGATCGATATGGGAAGGATCTTCAATGGCGATTTCGACAGAATCAAAACCCCATTTTTTAAACTTCGGGAAAAGTTTCACGCTATCATTGGTGAAGGGTGAAACAAAAAGGAACGTGTTTACTCCGTATCTCATACTAAATTCTCCTGTAATTTGTGTTTAATTATTTTCTTAGCACCAAGGGGTTGGCTGAGGGCTGGGGCCTTCGTTCCAGAATATATACAGACCATCTTTTCCGGGGGCAATAATTTCCGGAAGCCCATCTCCATTAAGGTCTTTAACCTCAAAATAGATGCCACATCCCTTGGCTTCATTGAGGGAACCGTAGGTGATGACCTGTTTGGCAAATCCTTCACCAGTCCATTTATAGTAATAAATCCCGTAATCATCCCATTCTCCGGGTTCTGCTCCGCAATGGGCACGGTGGCGTTTTCCCGTGACGAGCTCTGGTTTACCGTCGCCGTCAATATCCAGCCACTGGAGATCATGGAACTGCGCATTAAAAGGATCAATCGGGTGCTTGATCCAGGTACGTTTGCCGCCCTCGATCTTTTGTTCCCACCAGTCGAGCCCATAGCCGTGGGCGTTACCCACGATGATTTCGCCTTTGCCGTCGCCGTTGATGTCGGCAATGATAGCCGGGCAACTGAGAGCCGGGCTGATCTTGTCGGGCCAATCATTGTGCCATATCCATTTGTCCTTCCAAGGACTGGCAGGACATTCCAGCCAGCCTTTAGAGAAAAGCAGATCCATGCGACCGTTACCGGCTATGTCACCGCAACCAAAACCGTGTCCCTGTGACTCACCCTCGGCTAAGGTATGCAGGACGATACGTTCGAACTTGCCAGTCCCTTTCCTGTCTTTATCGGTCACAAGTTTATAGATAAATATTTCCTGGGAAGCGACGGAATTTGGAACTATTTCGATGATGCCGTCACCATCGATATCCCACGCACGGGTGGTTTCTAGGCCCTTAATTTCCCCTTCGGATTCATGAATAGCCCAAGGTTTATCCGTTTTTCCAGGGTTTTCAAACCAGCGCATGGATTTGCTCCAGAATCCACCGGAGACAAAGTCGAGATAACCGTCCCCATTAATATCAAGGGAAATGGAGGAAAAATCGTCATAATATTCCCCGTAACGTTTGGGTTCATAAATTTGTTTTTTGATCCGGAAATCCGGTCCTTTGTACCAGTATCCCCCGCTGACAATGTCAAGAACACCGTCACCATCGACATCAAACACCCCGGCGGCTTCGAAGGGTTCGTCCGATACCCACTGTTTTCTCCAACGTAATGGTCCCATAAAAATCTCTCTTTTAAAAAAATCAAAGCCCACGTTCCCCACGGGCAAAAATTAATTATTTACATTTTTAAGCCCGTGGGGAACACAGGCTCTATAACTGTCAGGTCTATTATTTTCCAAAACGCAGACGGATGTATTCGCGGGCGACCTTGATGTCTTCGAGGGCTTCGGCGGCGTCGCAGGCTGGTTTGGCTTTGCCCGCCACTGCGGCGACGAAGTTTTCCGCCTGCTTGAACATCGCGTGATCAAACGGTAACATCGGCACCGTTGTGGTCGGAGAAACACCCTCGACACCGTCCTTGAAAATCTCGATACGACCAGGGCGATTGTGAGCGAGCGGGCATGGGAGTTCGATTTTGATATAACCTTTTTCAAATCCGATAAGGTAGGACTCCTGCCAGTCCATGGACGTGAAATAAGGAGTCATCTCTAGAACAATCGGAATCCCGCTGATACTTTCGCCAGCCATGAGAACTCCTGATTTTTCCGCATACGTCGCGCGATAACGTTCCCCAAGCAGATAGGCGATCAAATTGACCTGGTGGATGAAATAATTAACGAAACCTTGATATTCATTATTGAGAGTCTCGTCCATATCGGGCGGATTCGGATCACCGAGAATGGTCGGCACCTTCTCGTCAGTGGAAATCAATCCTCTAGCTCCGTTTCCAACCCAATCCCCAGCAGGCATCAGAGCCCGGATGTACTTCATCTTACCGACTTCCCCAGAGGTTTTCCAATCGGCAATTTGTTTGATGGCATACGCCACCGCGGGGTCGTTCCGCTTATGATAGCCGACCATCTGCCAAGTTCCGGTTTCCTGAAGGGCTTTGCAGATTTTTTCGCCGGTGGCAATGGAGTTAGAAATAGGTTTTTCCGTGAAAACCGGAAGTTTATGTTTAGCAATCATCGGAATAATCGATCCGTGGAAGTGGAAAGGCTGGGAGGCGACGACCCCATCGAGTTTTTCAGCAGCAAACATTTCTTCTGCTGTCAAATAGACCTTTGGCACTCCATAACGGGCGGCGACGAGTTTACCCATTTCAGGGCGAAGCTCGGAAATGGCGACGACTTCACAGTCGGGGACGTTGACGTAATTTTGAAGGTGCGCGCGCTGTCCCATGAATCCGACGCCGACGAAACCGATTTTGACTTTTGACATAGTGGATGGATTTTTGTTTAGGGTTAATCAAAGCAATGATTGCTTTTCATCTCATTAAGAACCCCTTCCAGAAAACCGCCAGAGCGCAAATTGCTTTGATTTGTCATAAATTGCCCTACCATTCATCGATGAAGAATGTCTATCCTCTCGGAGTCGGGTACTTGAATGCAAGCCCCGACTGGAGGTATCCGGCCCATAAACACAAGCATCACGAGATTATCGTGATCCTCAAGGGACAGTTAAAGGTCATCATGCATGGAAAAACATTCCTGGCAAAAAGTGGTGATTTATTGCTCTACCATGCAAATGTCTCCCATGATGAGTTCGCAGACAAGAGTAATCCCCCCCAGACCCTTTTTATGGGGATACCCCGGAGTTATAACCTCTCGGGCATTCCTCCCCACGTCCACGACAGTAACCGCCGGGTGAGCAATTTGCTCCGGTGGATCCAGGAGGAACAATTCTGCCATAATCCTGCCAGTAGCGCCGCGCAAATTGCCTTTTTAGAAGCTATCATTGTCGAGTTACAGCGTCTCAGCGGTAACCGGGAGAATCCCCTGATTGAGAAAATTAGAAGTTTTATTTGTGACAGGCTCTCCAGTGACTTGACGGTCGATGACCTCGCACAAGTTGCACAACTCAGTAAATTCGCCTTTATCCGGAAATATAAAAAAGTCTCCGGGTATACTCCGATGGAGGAAGTTCGCAAAATTAGGTTAGAAACCGCGCGCCAACTCCTCCTTAGCCAGAATCTCCCCCTTAAGGAAATCGCCCCCCAAGTTGGTTACGGAGATGAGTTCCAACTTTCCCGAGCCCTCCGGAAAATCTACGGTACGGGGGCTCGTAAGCTACGGGCATCAATCAAGTAGATCTTTAAAAATAAGGGCCATCTTAACTACGGAATAAAAAATCCCTATTTTTTTGTCAGGCCAAACTTATCATGGATGATATTCGCGGCGCGATCGGCGTCTTTCAGGTCGATAATGACCGAGATTTTAATTTCCGAGGTGCTGATCAGCTGAATATTGATTTTTTCTTGGGCCAGAGCCTCAAACATTGTCGCGGCTACACCGGAATGGGAACGCATTCCCACCCCGACCACGGAAACTTTTGCCGCCTCGTGTTTTTGACCGAGGCGTACTTCTGCAGAATCGACTTTATGCTCTAAGACAAAGGCCTCGATTGCCTTGGTCGCGCGGGCCTCATCCTCTTTAGACACAGTGAAGGTCAGGTCCGTGCTCTTGTCGCTGATACGGCTGTTATTCTGCACGATCATATCGACATTGATATTGGCATCAGACAATTGGCGGAAAAGCTTGGCAGCGATTCCAGGAACGTCTGGGAGATTCTCCACCGACACTTTGATTTGATTTTTATCCACTGACACACCACGAATGACGACATCTTCCATATTTTTTGTTTCCTCTTTAACAATTGTTCCTTCCTGATCCCCCATACTGGTGCGAACCTCAAAAATAACGCCGAATTTCTTCGCGAACTCCACCGAGCGTGATTGCATCACTTTGCTTCCAAGACTCGCCATTTCCAGCATTTCATCATAGGAAATCTCATGAATCTTCTGGGCTCCCTTTACAATTCTCGGGTCACAAGTATAAACCCCGTCCACATCGGTGTATATCTGGCATAAATCCGCTTTTAATGCTGCCGCCAAGGCAATGGCAGTTAAATCAGAGCCGCCGCGTCCCAATGTGGTAATATGACCATCATTATTCTGCCCTTGGAATCCCGCCACGATCACGACCTCACCTGCATCCAAGTGGGCATGGACTTTTTTAGGGGTAATATTTTGAATCTTAGCCTTGCTGTGAAACCCGTCGGTGACAATCCCCGCCTGTGCCCCTGTCATGGAAGTGGCTTTAACACCGGCTGAATGCAGGGCCATCGCAGTCAAGGCAATGGTGGTTTGTTCACCCGTCGCGAGAAGCACGTCCATCTCCCGTTCACTGGGTTGGCCAGATACTTCCCTGGCAAGCTTGATCAAAGAATCCGTCACTCCACTCATTGCGGAAACAACAACGACGATTTTGTTTCCCTCATCATGCCACTTTTTTACACGGGCGGCCACGTTACGGATCCTTTCAGGATTACCGACACTCGTCCCACCGTATTTTTGAACAATCAATGCCATAAATTTATAATCCGATTACTTTAAGAACGGCTTCCTTTGTTGCTGGAACTGTCACGGGACGTTCGCTGGCCCCAATCGCCGAGTCAGGATCTTTCAGGCCATGTCCGGTCATAGTCGCAGTAATGACCGCCCCACGTGCAAATTGCGCATCGGTTTTTAATGTCTTAATCAAACCCGCCAAGGGAGCTGCACAAGCGGGCTCGACAAAAATGCCTTCCGTGCGGGCGAGGAGTTTATATGCGTATAAAATCTCTTCATCAGTGACCAGATCGATTTTACCACCGGACTCGATAGCCGCATCTGAGGCTCCCTTCCAACTGGCGGGGTTCCCGATGCGGATCGCCGTGGCCACAGTCTGTGGCTGCTCAACGATATGCCCCAAGACAATCGGGGCTGCTCCGGCAGCTTGCCAACCACACATGCGGGGCAATTTTCCTGACTTTCCAGCGGCCTTGTATTCTTTAAAACCCTTCCAATAAGCGGTGATATTGCCGGCATTACCCACGGGCAGGAAATGGTAATCAGGAGCCTCCCCGAGATCATCAATAATTTCAAAGGATGCTGTCTTTTGACCTTCGATACGGACTGGGTTGATTGAATTCACGATCGCTACGCCTCCCATGGCACCGATTTCACGGACAAGATTCAACGCTTCATCAAAATTCCCCTCGATCGAGACAATTTTCGCCCCATACATCATGGCTTGGGCGAGTTTACCCAAAGCGATTTTTCCCGCTGGCAAGAGTACAACCGCTTTCATTCCGGCCCGGGCGGCATAAGCGGCGGCGGAAGCCGAGGTATTCCCCGTGCTGGCACAAATGACGACCGTGGCCCCATCTTCAGCCGCCTTCGAGATAGCCATCGTCATTCCGCGATCCTTAAAAGAGCATGTCGGATTGAGGCCTTCATATTTCAAATAAAGCTTAAAGTCCCCGCCAATGGCACTCACAAAATGATCAACCGGAATCAAAGGAGTATTGCCCTCATGCAATGTAATGACAGGGGTTTTCTCCGAGACGGGGAGAAAGTCGCGGTAACGGTTGATTAATCCAGTATAATGTGGGGTCATTGCGAATAACTTATTCAAAGGTTTCAATCCGAATCAGGCGTGTAGGAGCCTTGACTGTGGAGAGTTTATCGATTTGTTTGAGCGCGTCGCGCAAATGGCGTTCGGTAGAGTCGTGGATCAAGAGGACAAGGGGAACATGTTCACCCTCCTCATCACTCTCGGGTTGGATCACCGAGGAAATACCGATTTTATTCTTACTTAAAATCTGCGCAACTTGCGCGAGGACTCCGGGCTTATCAAGCACACTGAGCCGGAGATAATAACGACTGACGATATCATCGATTTTTTTCACCTTCCCGTAAAGCTTGTGGGCACTAAAGGAACGGACTTGTTTATTGCCCGCAAGACTAGTCGCGGCCTCGGCTATATCACCGATTACTGCACTGGCCGTGGGATCCTGACCTGCCCCCCGTCCATAAAACAATGTATCACCGACGACATCCCCACGCACACAAATGGCATTAAAAGCACCATTCACCTGGGCGAGGACATGTTCCTTTGGAACCAAAGTCGGATGCACCCGGATCTCGACATCATTTTTCCCATCGGCACGGATGATCCCGAGTAATTTAATCACATACCCGAGCTGGCGCGCATAACAAATATCTTGGGCACTGACCTTACGAATCCCCTCGACATACATTTGTTTCGGATTCACCCAAAAGCCATAGGCCAAGGAGGCCAAGATACAAGTCTTGTGGGCGGCATCCCAGCCATCCACATCAAGGGTGGGATCAGCCTCGGCAAACCCGAGCTTTTGAGCTTCCGCGAGGGCTGCATCAAAGCTCGCCCCGCTTTGGGTCATGCTCGAAAGGATATAGTTACAGGTGCCATTCACGATCCCGTGCAAGCTCTGGATCCGGTTGGCAATCAATCCCTCATTCAACGCCTTGATAATGGGGATCCCCCCGGCGACACTCGCCTCATAAAAAAGCGGGGCCTTGTATTTTGTGGAAAGGGCGAATAATTCCTTCCCGTGCTCGGCCAAAAGGGCTTTGTTTGCAGTCACGACAATCTTACCCTGGGTCAGTGCCTGGGAAACTATCTCCTTGGCCGTTGTGGTGCCTCCGATTAACTCGACGACAATTTGCACGGCAGGGTCATTAATGACCGACTCCCAGTTTTTTGCCCAGAGTTCGGGAGCAATTTGCACAGCCCTTTTTTTCTTTGGGTTACGAGCAAATACCCTTTTAACGGACAAACGGGTGCTGATTCTTTCAGACAATAGGGAAGCGTTCCGGTTCAAGTGTTTAACGACACCCTGACCGACTACTCCCAAACCAATAATTCCAACACCAATTTCTTTCACAAGACAGTTCCATTTCGTTAAGAAAGACTGGAATTTGTAGCTATTATAAAAGGGTTAAGCAATAGCTTATTTCAGTTTAATGACTTTGTGAATCCGGATAAATTTGCTTTTACCTTTTACGGCCACCTCGCCGAGGGATTCGGTCTCGACATGATCCTTGACCTGCTGATAAGTCTCTTCGCCAATAAGAATCTGGGCATCATATTGCCGGGTCAAGGTTTCAATCCTTGAACTCAAATTCACCGCGTCACCAATGACCGTATAAGTAACCACTTCCGAAGAGCCCATATTACCAACGACCATGGGGCCTGTATTGATTCCAATTCCCATTGTGAGCATGGGAATACCCCTATCTTTCCAGAGTTCATGCAGACGGACAATTTCCTGTTGCATATCCAAGGCAGTCTTGACCGCCCGCAGGGCATGATCTTCTTGTTCTTGCGGAGCTCCCCAAAACGCCATAATCGCGTCCCCCATATACTTATCGAGGGTCCCGTCATACTTAAAGATCACAGGTGTTAACCGGTCTAAAAGCTCATTCAAAATAGGAACCACAATCTCCGGCGGGGATGATTCACACAGAGTGGTAAATCCTCTGACATCGGCAAAAAGGACGGTTAGCTCACGGCGAACCCCACCCATTTTTAATAACTCGGGATCTTTGAGGACAGCCTCCAAGATGTTACGGGAAAGGAAATGGTTAAATGTTGATTTTAGACGGCCTTTCTCCCGGGCTTCACTGACCATCCGGTGTGAAGTGATCCCGATAACCATACCAATAGAAATCACAAGGGGGCCGGCTGTTTGGACAACTCGATTGAAGTAGTCAAAAAATATAATCACCACAACACAATAGAGTCCAGTAATAAAAATAGCGGAAATTACTGACCATTTTGTAGGGAGATAGGTCGATGTGCTAAATACCCCTGCAAATAATAGCGTGAATAAAAGCACACTGGCAGATGGCCCAAGCGGAACTAAAAAATCGTTCAAGACGATATTAGAATATGCATTTGCATGCACCACAACCCCTGGACTATTCGGATCAAGGGGTACTGGCAAAATATCCATTCCCGTACCGGTAAAGCCAATCAGAATCATTTTATCAGTGACAATAGCTGCCAAGTCTTCATTGGGTACGCCTGCCGACTCGTCAATGGCAGAAATAACCTGTTGATAACCCGCACCCGAAAAATTGGTTAGTTTGCCGCGATAATTAATCATCATATTATTCGCTTCATCCATAGGGATGATTACCGGCACGGCTCCCGGCCGGGGGATACGGATTTTATCTCCGGGAAAAATCTCCAAATCCTTAAAACTGACCCTAAAGTGGTGACAAGCCATCTCTAAAGCCATGGATGGATACATTTTATTTTCAAAACTGATGATCAAAGGAATGCGGCGCACTACCCCGTCCTGATCCCGGGGCATACTCACGAGTCCTAAATCGCATTTCTGGGATAATACTCCGAAGGGAACAAGCAAATTATTATCTTCTATGGAAGCCGCCAGGATCACTTTATTACCAATGCCTATTTTCTGGATGAATCTTGCATCAGATTCAGAGTTCCTCAAATCCGGTTCAGAAAACAGGATATCAAACGCAATCGCATTGGGAGAATAAGGCAAAAGTCCTTGTAAAAGATTTCCATGAGTTTCACGCGGCCATGGCCAGCGGCCAATTTCTTTGAGGGCTTTATCCCCAATCCCGATCAGAAAAATGTCCGAGTTAATTTTAGACTCATTGTAAGGCCTCCACTGAAAACGCCAATCCTGGGTTAAAAGTTCCAGTTTTCCAAAAAGGGGTACCTGACCAACTAAAAGATTAAAAATGAGTGCACCGACAGTAAAAAGAAAAACCTCCACCACCCGGAGGCGGCAGAGGTTTTTAAAATGGGATATCCCGTTAGCCAAAGGATTAGGGGTTTACTGGGGAAGTAGACTGGTTATTCGGGAATTGTGAGTTCTGCGAATCCTGTTGTTGGCCGGGAGGAACAAACGGTTGGAAATTAGGAGGATTTTGGAAAAAACCAGCTTCGTTAAGGGAATTAATCAGAGTAGCAAATTCCGTCATTTCAGGCTCAGCCCATTCAAGGTCTTTATCTACCGCATCCTCAGGTATGAAGAGGAAAGCTTGATTTTTATTGATATTATTCATGGCTCCCGCTGCCGCCATTTCAAAGAGTGTTTTAACCACACTTTTGGGAATTTTCATTCCCTTAGCCGTGTCAACAACCTCTTTATAAGACAATACCCCGTTCTTGGCAGACCAGACTACGGTACCTTGGGAAGTAAAAACAATCAATGTTGTGCCTTTTGTTACTCCGGCAACCCGAGAAGGAGTAAACGGGGCACCCGTGATAATAGCCACATACCCTTGAGTTCCGCGAACAGAACCAACAGCCATGGGTGAATCCAACTCAAATTTACCATTACCTTTTACCTTTGCGGCATTAAATAGGGTAATTCCCTTAAGCATATAAACGACTGTTTCCAATTCACCCGGCGCAATCAATTTACTTTTATCAACACGCATCACTGATTTTTCCTTAACCTGGAAAATATTGAATGTCGCCTTTTGCTGAAGCATTAAATCTGTATTTGCTTCCGTTTTAATTACACTTCCAACAGGAAGCTCCATACCGGTGGCTAGAGGCGTAGAGGCTCCCTTGACAGAGTCCCCGTAAAAGGCCTTTCCTTTTAATGCGATCACCTTAAAGGCTAAATCCTGCGAATATGCTGAAGTTATTGTTAGCACGAGGACAAAGAAAAAATGGAAACAAGTTTTATTCATAAAAGCCTTTCAAATCATGTAGAGCGACGAATCGCACTTCTACGATATATATATTACTAGCAAATTAGCATAGATTGTCACTTAAAAAAAGCGAGTATTTCTTTTTGAATTAGGTCAACCCCTTCATTCATTTGAGCAGAAATGGGAATAATCTTTAGACGGCAATGCCTCTTAAACTCTTTCAGAAACCCTTCCGCCTCAGGTAAATCCATCTTATTAGCAGCAATAAATGCGGGGCTTTTGGTTAATGAAGGATTATAAAGTTTAATTTCCTTCCGGACACTACAAAAATCCTCGTAGGGATTTCTCCCCTCAGATCCACTCATATCCACGACATAAACAAAAACCTTACAACGCTCGATGTGACGGAGAAACTCATGTCCGAGCCCCACATTTTCATGGGCTCCCTCAATCAATCCTGGAATATCAGCAACAAGAATCTTTTTCCCGTCTGGTTTATCGATGGCCCCAATCACCGGATTTAATGTGGTAAAGGGATAAGGCCCGATTTTGGGATGGGCATTAGAAATCTTTGATAAGAGGGTCGATTTTCCAGCATTCGGATAACCCACTAACCCTACATCAGCAATCATCTTCAAAACCAACCAATAATCCCCAGCCTCCCCGTCCCGGCCATACTCAAACTCACGGGGAGCTTGGTGCTTAGAGCTTTTCCAATGAGTATTTCCACGCCCCCCCCGGCCCCCTTTAGAAAGGACATACTCTTCACCAAGCTCAGTCAGATCCTTAAAAGAAACCATGTGACGGTCAAAATGCAACTCTCCAGAAAAGTCATGTGGAATGTATTCATCATCCAATATTGTTTCAAGGGGGACAAGCTCGGTCTCCGCCTTATCGGGGCGGACTTTTATAAACGGCCCTTCTTCACGGGTTGCTCTAACCTTCTGGGTTATCAAAGACTTTGAATTATCCTTAATCCGGTAAATCACCGTTCCTTGGGGAACCTTTAAAATATAGTCTTTCGCGTTCTTACCATGGCATTTCTTACCTTTTCCATGTGCTCCATTATCAGCTACCCTGATCGGTTGGAATTTGAGGTCAACGAGGTTATTGACGGAAGAATCCACTTTAAGAATAATACTCCCCCCATTACCCCCGTCCCCGCCATCAGGACCTCCATTAGGAACATACTTCTCACGACGGAAACTGACACAACCGTCCCCGCCACGCCCAGCACGAGCTTGAATAAATGCTTTATCAACAAACATAAGAGGATTGCGCCATAAAGTTCACGAAATTTTTTTAAAATGAAAAAGCGCGCAATTTCCTTGCGCGCTTTTTACCTATCAAAAAATGCGTATAATTAAGCTTGGGCTTCTGCAGGCAGGATATTAACCCGTCTGCCTTCGCGGTCGAATTTTACAACACCATCAATAAGTGAAAAAAGTGTGTAATCACGGCCTTGGCCAACATTGCGGCCAGCGACAAATTTTGTCCCGCGTTGGCGGATGATAATATTACCAGCAAGGACGGATTCGCCGCCAAAACGTTTGACTCCGAGACGCTTGCTTACGCTATCACGGCCATTCTTGACTGAGCCTTGACCTTTTTTATGTGCCATAATCTTTTAATCTCCAAATAATTTAAGCACCGACAATCGACTTGATCTTGATTTTCGTCAATTGCTGACGATGACCGACTGTGCGATGGTAGCCTTTACGGCGTTTGAATTTGTATGCAGTGACTTTAGGAGCTTTAAAATTCGAGGCGATAATCTCGCCTGTTACTTTAGCACCTATGACAACGGGTGTCCCAATAGTGACATTATCCCCATTACTCACTAAAAGGATATCATCAAAGGCAACTTCCGTTCCGGATTCCACTCCGTCGAGAAGCTCCACATTAATTGTATCGCCTTCAGTAACCTTGTACTGCTTTGAACCTGTTCTTAATACTGCGTATGACATATCTATAAACTCCGTTTCTAATCAAAAAGAGTGGTGCATAATGCCAAATCGTCTGAAGACCTCAAGTAAAAAGAAGATTTTTTTGATAATATCTTTAAAAATAATTCCTTTACACGCGAAAAGTGCTCGATTTGTGGGGGTTTCAGGAAAAACCGTATGATTCTATCCTTGAAAAAAAAGATAATAATATGTTTTGTCATTCTATCACGACAATTCTCATGCCCTGATGCATGAATAATGTTGTTTAGCCTATATGATCAGTAACGTCATTATCCTCAGTTCAAATAAGGACTTTCATACATCGATCCTCTCCAGCTTGGATCTTGTCATGGGAAAAGCCTATTATTTATCCGAGACAGATGACTTTAAAAAATTCGTTGATTCATTCAATTCCTTAAAATATTCCAAGCCTATTGTAATAGCTGAAAATTGCGCCGAGTTGAATGATCTCATCCAAGGGTTTTACCCCGAAATCATTAAGTCCGAGTGCCCATTTCTTAACCCGACCGACAAAACACCCTCGGATACAATTATCCAATCCCTCCAAGTAATTGTAGAAAAAAATGATGATTTTACGCTTGGATTTCAAACCCATATCAGCGGGATGGCTCTCCTGAATCTCGTATATATTTATGTGCTCATCGGGGAAACTCGCCATTTACGCATAATAGAGTCTGAGACCCAGCGGGTCGGGTTTATGAAAATCGGCCAAAGTAAAATTATTTCTGCTAAAACATACGATTCCCACGGACTCATTGCACTGATCGACATGCTCCAATGGCAGTCCGGGAGCGTGGAAGATGAAAACCGCGAAATCGTTTATGAGCCCATCGACGGGGTCCATATCGATGGCCCCCAGGCCTTAATGCATGCTGTTCATGCCATTGACGAAGGCAATGCCCAGCCAAACCCTGGACTGCCGATTCAACCAACTAATTCCTTGGCTTAGAACGTTCTTTTTTTCTCCCAAGGACATATTTGCTGCATGTTTAGTGCCCATGCGCAGACCTGATTGAGGGCTTTTCTTCCAAATAATCAGAAGGGTCGCGTCTTAGCTCATCCTCATTTCCCCCTTCAACCCAGAAGATAAAAAGTTTGTAACCGATGGAAAATATTATGGCCCCCTTAAAGAGCCCAATAATGCCACTATGAAGGAATCCCCCAATGGCACCGATAAAAATAACAGCCATGGGGACATCAGCCCCACGACCCAGTAGGATCGGCTTGAGGATATTATCCACCGGTGAAATCAGGATGCACCAAATAAGCAGGCAAACAGCCGTCGTCATATCCGACTTTAAAAACATATACACCACCACAGGAACCATAACGGGAACAATCCCGATTTGGATGACTCCGAGAATCACGCCGATTAAAACCAGCAATCCCGTCCCGGGGACACCCGCCAACTCAAACCCAATTCCCATCAAAGTTGATTGAATAAGGGCCACTCCGATAATCCCGCGAAGCACTAAACGGACAGTTCTCTCCGCTATCTTGGCAAATTCCCCGCCCCTTTTACCCAGTAACTTTTCCGAGAAACTCAAGGCCATCTTTGACCCCGCACCGGCATGAACCAATAAAACCCCTGATAGGACGATCGATATAAAAAACTTTATATAAGCCACCATCGTCAACATGGCTGAAGTAATCAAAACAGAGCTCCAATGCCTGATCTCTATGATATGTTCTTTAAGGGTTACATCGATATTCTGGGCAAAATGGTCCAGCTCTTTGGAAAGGAATTTCCCCACATAAGGCCATTGTTCCATCCGGGTCACTTCGATAACATTAATCTGGCTGATTTCCAACGCATGGCTCTTGAGGTGATAAATTCCGTCGAAAAGCGATTTAGCAAAAAAAACGGCTGGAAGTAGAAATACAACCACCAAAAAAAGAACGATCATAATGGCAGCAAGAACCCGGCGCCCCTTCAATCTCTTTAAGACTTTTTGATATACTGGAAAGAGTGAAACGGCAAAAATAACCGACCATAATAAGATATCCAGAAAGGGGTGGATGATCGTATAACACCAATAAAAGAGAAATATAAGCATTCCTATTCGAATGGTAATCTCGACACTTTTCCTGATATCGGGCACACCCGCATGCGATTCTTTTTCTTTAATCATATATTCCCCTGATCAGTTCTCTTGACCGGCTAAAGTATAGATGACACATCACTGTTGCACTCTTTTTTATTTTACGATTCGACCCTTTCCCGATCAACCACCGATCCTTTGTCCGGATCAAAAAAGCTAATTACTGAGTTTTTTGACATTTTGTATTGCTTCAAAAGAAGGCTTTGCGTAATCCTACCCCTCCTGATTGACAGGTAAACCATATGATGAATCCACTGGGCGAAATGAAAATATTAACCGGCTCTTCTAATCCCGATCTAACGGCAAAAGTGGCCGCTTATGTAGGGATCAAAATGTGTGACGCGGAGGTCACTTCCTTTCCTGACGGAGAAACATTCGTCAAGATCAAGGAGAATATCCGTGGGCGTGACGTTTTTATTGTGCAAAGCACCTGTCCCCCGACCAACCACCATTTAATGGAGCTTTTTATCATGATTGATGCGGCTAAAAGGGCCAGTGCCAGCCGCATTACCGCCGTCATCCCATTTTATGGTTACGCCCGGCAAGATCGTAAAGACCAGCCCCGTGTACCGATTACTGCCAAACTCGTTGCGAACCTGCTCGTCAAAGCCGGGGCAGACCGGGTGATTACCCTCGACTTGCATGCCCAACAAATCCAAGGGTTCTTCGATATTCCTGTAGACCATTTATACGCTTCACCTGTTATTTATAAGTATTTTGTCGATCAAAAATATAAAAATCTCGTTGTGGTCTCCCCTGATGTTGGGGGGATTAAAATGGCTTATGCTTATTCAAAAAAGTTTGATGCCAGTCTCGCCATCGTCGCTAAAAACCGTATAAGTGCCACGGAGACAGAGGCCTTGTACCTAGTTGGGGACGTCAAGGGGAAAATTGTAGTGATTGTGGATGATATGACCGAGACTGCAGGAACTCTCTGTAATGCTGCAATTTCTATAAAAAAAGCTGGTGCAAAGAAGATCATTGCGGTAACTTCTCACTCCATTTTGACGCGTAAGAGCGTCGAGCGCTTGAAGGCTTCGCCAATTGAAGAGCTCATCACGACGGATACTGTCCCACACAAAGTCGATTTAAAAGGCTTTAAACTGACCGTACTCAGTGTCGCTGAGCTTTTGGGCGAGGCCATTTTGCGCATTCACCGTAATGAATCGGTGAATAGTTTATTTGACGTTAAAAAATAACAAAATCAATCGCTGAGGCACGCCGGTTGTGCGGGGTGAATCAGGGGTAAAGGATAAGAGTATGGCCAATCAAATTAGTCTAAAAGCAAAGGCTCGTAGCAGCCACGGTAGAAACGCGGTGAATCAACTCCGTAAAACAGGAGCGATTCCCGGAATCATTTATGGTCGCAAGACCACACCCCAGAATGTCGAGATTTGCCTGCGCGAGTTACAGACAGCACTCCGTAAAACAACCAGCGAGAATATCCTCGTTGACCTCCAACTGGATATCGACGGGAAAATAGAAAACCGTTTTGCCCTATTACAGGAAATCCAACGTGATTACCTCCGTGATCTCTATCTCCATGTCGATTTTCAGGAGGTCGCCCAGGATGAAACCATCCACCTCGAAGTAGCCGTCGAATCAGAAGGCGAACCTACCGGTGTTAAGACAGGCGGGGGTCTCCTTGAGCACACACTGCGCATTCTTCATATTGAATGTTTGCCCAAAGATATTCCTGATGCCATCTGGATAGATGTCAGCAGCCTGAATATTGGGGAATCCATCCATGTAAAGGATATCATCGCCCCGGCAGGTGTAAAAATCACCAGCCAACCTGAGCTTACCGTTTTTGCCTGTGTCGCTCCGAAGAGTGAGGAAGCTGCTGCAGCTGTCATCGCTGATGCCACTAAAGAAGTCGAGGTGATCAAGGAAAAGAAACCTGCTGAAGGTGACGCAAAAGCCCCGGCAGCCAAGGAAACCAAGAAATAATTTTTTTTACCCGGACGGAGCACCCTCATCAGGCCAGCTCCGTCTTTGTTTTTTGAAACATGTTCGGACAACTCTTCAATCCCTGGAAGCGGTTGGCACCGGACAACGATTCGGATAAGGACTCCCTTCGGGGGGTTCATATCATTGCAGGTCTTGGCAATCCCGGATCAAAGTATGAAAAAACCCGCCATAACATCGGGTTTACCGTACTCGATCAATGGACCCACCAAGAATCCGTCAAGTTCACTGAAAAACGCGAATGGAAAACCCTTTTTGCAGAACTCAGGTATGACGGACAACGTGTCATTTTACTGAAACCTTTGACCTTTATGAATAACAGTGGGGAAAGCCTCCACGCCGTTCAAAAATGGTTCAAGGTCCGGCCGGAACATATCATGGTTCTTGTTGATGACACGGCATTGCCTCCCGGTCAAATCCGGTTCAGGTCAAAAGGCTCTAGTGGCGGACATAATGGTCTTAAATCCATTATTCAACATGTCGGCACCGAGCAATTTGCCCGTGGACGGATAGGCATCGGGAATAAACCGCATCCCCAAGCTGATCTGGCTGATTTTGTCTTGGGACAATTTGCACCGGATGAAATCGAGTTAATGACTCAAAAAGTCATTCCTGATGTCATTGCTGGTGTAAAAATGTGGATCGGGCAAGGAATCGAAAAAACAATGAACCAGTATAATCAAAGCAAATAAAAAGGACTATAATATGAAAAGGTATGAAGCCTTGTTCATTCTGAACAACAAAGGCAAAGAAGAAACTATCCCCGAATTGATTGAACGTGTGAAAGCCGATCTTCAGTCATCCGGAGCAAAAGTTTCTTCAATCCAAAAGCTCGAAAAAAAGCAATTTGCTTACATCTCTGATAAACTCACGAGCGGCTACTATGTGAATTATGTTTTTGAAGCTGAACCAGCTATTGCCGACAAACTCAAAACTCGTTTTCAATTAGACGACGAAGTTTTCCGTGTGATTATTGTTAACGCACCCCTGACTGTTAAACCACTGGGTGAAACAGCAGCGGCTTAGTATTCAATCAACCCTCAAAACTGTCAAAAACTTATGGCCAGCCTGAATAAAGTCCTTCTCATCGGTAATCTGACCCGGGATCCGGAGCTCCGGTACACCCCCAAAGGAACCGCTGTAGCGGACATCGGCATGGCCATCAGCCGGACTTATAAAACCCAAGACGGGCAGGATCGTGAAGAAGTCTGCTTTGTCACTGTGGAAGTCTGGGGCCGCCAAGCTGAAACGGCTGGCCAATATTTGAGCAAAGGCTCCCCGGTCTTTATTGAAGGGGAACTCAAGTTTGAATCATGGACAAATAAAGAGGGTAAAAAACAAAGTTCACTTAAAGTACGTGCCGAGCGTGTCCAATTCCTTGGAAGGCCGAAAAATGCCGAGTACAAAGATGGTAATGCCGCACCGAAACAAACCCGGAATCAGGATCATGAGAGCAGCGGTACAGCAGCCTCGACAAGTTTTGAAGAAGCACCCGCCTCTGATGACGATGACATTCCATTTTAAATCCAAAATAATCTCTATCTAACGAAAGTAATTCATATGGCTACCACACAAGTCATTCTCACAACAAGTATCCGTAAACTCGGCGGTGAAGGTGATATCGTCACTGTCCGTCCGGGGTTCGCCCGTAACTTCCTCATCCCTTCAGGGCAGGCACTTCCCGTGAATAAACTCAATATGCGTAATATTGAAAACCTGAAGAGAAAACGTGCCGAGCGTGAAGCTCAAGAACTGGCATTAGCCCAGGAATTCGCCAAGAAACTCGCCAAACTCAGTCTCTCATTCACCTTGAAGCTTGGTGCGGAAGAAAAAGCGTTCGGATCAGTGTCCGCACATGATATTCAAGTCCGTCTCAAAGAAGAAGGATACGAACTCGACCGCAAGCAGATCCGGATCGAGAAACCCATTAAAACACTTGGTAAACACACCATCATGTTGAATCTCCATAATGACATTCAACATGAGGTCGTTATCGAGGTGATTTCAGATGCTCCTGCCAAAGAAGAAAAGACTGATAAAGCTAAAAGAACTGATAAACCAGGCAAAAAACCTGTAAAAAAGTCAAAAGATGAAGGCGAAGAAGCTTAGTCTATCTAAAAGGTTTTTATTTGAAAAGGCGGAGCAAATTGCTCCGCCTTTTTTTATATTTTTCTAAATCAATCTAAGATTGTATCTTTTTAGGGGAAGCCATAACCTCAATCATCCATGTCAGACCGTGATTTCATCATCCTAGCTACGATCCTCTATGCGATAAGTGCTGGAACTCTTTTTGCCCTGAAAAAAGATGAGCATCACCGCCTCCATGCCATTCGTTACCTTTTGTGCCTCTGCGGTTTTATTTTCCATAGTATTTTCCTTGTGCTGAGGGCGATCGATATCCACCACTGTCCCTTAACCAATCTTTTTGAATCATTCATATTCATCACATGGACGATGGTGCTGATTTATTTAGTCATTGGGCGCACCTATCGACTGTCTATTTTGGGACTCTTTACCACCCCCATGGTCGTGATATTAAATCTCTTTGCGGCCATATCCCCAATCGACAAGCTCACAACAAATTCTCAAGCTGGATTCTGGGCTGAGCTCCATGCCCCATTAGCAGTAATGTCCTATGGGGCTTTTGCTATTGCCGCGGCCACAGGCGCCATGTATTTACTCCAACAATTCCTTTTAAAAACCCATAAAATCACTGAATGGGTATATTTACTCCCTTCCGTAGCCGAGATGCAGAAAGTCACCACCCGCCTCCTGCTCTTCGGGATGTCGGTCTATACATTGGGGCTCCTCACTGGATTTATAGCCGGTGCGGGAAAAGGCTGGTCTATCATGGATTTCAAAACCAAATGGTCGATTTTGATCTGGCTGCTCTACGGTTTACTGTTTCTGGGTTATTGGCGTTCCTGGTGGGGGGGGCGGAAAGCAGCCTATGGAACTGTAATCCTCTTCTGTTTTGTGATTTTCACTTTCTGGGGGGCCTACCTTTTAAGCCCTATACACCGATGAAATTCTTTTGTATTGGTATAAATCATCATTCCGCACCCGTGGAGATCCGCGAGCAAATCGCCATTAGCGAAGAGCGTTACCCTATCTTTTGCAAAAGCGCCCTGCAATCTTGTGATCTGACAGAAATCGCGACTTTATCCACCTGCAACCGTGTCGAAATCTATGCTGTTGGACGGAAAACCGATCAGCCTGTGGACAAGGTAAAAGAGCTTCTTTTATCTAATATCAACGATCGACGACTGATTGAACCCCACATCTTTTCAAAGGAAGGGGAGAAAGCCATCGAACATCTTTTTGAAGTGGCCAGTGGAGTGGACTCCATGATATTCGGGGAAACAGAAATCTTGGGTCAGGTAAAACAGGCTTACGAAAAGGCGACCGAAGGGCAATTTGCAGGTAAAATCCTCAATCGCATCTTTCAAAAAACTTTTCAAACAGCCAAACAAGTCCGGTCACAAACGAATATCACTAAGGGCCATGTCTCCGTCAGTTCTGTGGCGGCCACATTGGCGGAGAAAATTTATGAATCACTGGATAATCTGCATGTAATGATCATCGGAGCTGGGGAAATTAGCCAGAAAACAGCCCGGACTTTTGTGAATAGGGGCGTGTCGTCGGTTAGTATCGTAAACCGTTCACTTGACCGGGCTGAGCAAATTGCGCGTGATCTGGGGGTGAGTGCCCACTTACTTGATGATTGGCAGTCAAAAGCCTTGGAAGCTGACATTATCGTGAGTTCAACGTCTTCCCCTAATTTATTAATCACCCGCAAAGAGGTCGAAGACCTTATGTCCCAACGTCCCGGAAAACCCCTCTTCTTAATCGACCTTGCAGTTCCCCGTGATATTGACCCATCCATTAACTGGATGGATGACTGCTATCTTTATAATATTGATGACCTACAAGCTATTGCAGATGAGGCATCCTCCCAAAGAATTATGGAACTCGCGAAGTGCAGGGAGATCATCCGCAAAAAAACAAATGACTTATTTACATGGGTTGATAATAATACAATATTTTATAATAGATAAATACTTGCTATTGTAATATTTATATTGACCGTTTATCCCGATCAATGACCGCCTGTCATAAAAGGTTTAAAATCCATGCACTAAGTGTGCATCCTCCCCCACATGGATCAACAAAACATTAATCCCCCCGGCAATTCCAAGGATATAAACCCTGATGATTCAATCAATATTGCTGACTCCCCAGAACAAAATAAGACCTTTGTACTGGCCGGTGATTTTACGGGAAATGGATTCCATAACGTTCTCATGATTCAACAAAGTGGGGAGACCGTTTGCTGCTGGTTGATCGATAAACAAGGCAATGCTTCCTTGGAAAGCGCTTTCAAACACCCTCCCGGATGGGAACCATTTCGTGTCTGTGATGTAAACTCAGACGGGAAACAAGAGCTTCTATGGAAGCATGATAATGGATCCATGATTTCAACTGTAGTCATCGAAAGACAAACCAACGACTGTCAAATCCGCATCGATATGAAACGATTTTTTGGGGCCGGGGCCCAACCAGAATTCAATCTCAGCCCTATAGATGAGCCGAGCCAATCCGCCACTAAAGACAATGATCCCCTGACAACTGCTTCTTCAGGCTTATAAGTTATAATTACTCGATTGAAAGATGATATTCCTCCCTCTATAAGTATCCGACAACTTATGGACGGACGGGTTACATCATTTATAAAGACAAATATACGGTTAATCTTATTCGGATTAATCATACTTTTGGTTCTCCTTTCCATTTCAAGTTTTTTAATCCATCGGATAAAAGTCCGTTTCGAGGAACAAGAACAAAACAGAAACCTCGATCAGGCCAAGGGCGTATTATTAGTCATTACGTCAAATGCAGAAAGTCTTTCGCGGTTACTCGCCGGTTGGTCATATTGGGAGGAATCCATACACTTTATTAATGGGAAAAAGACGGGCTATTTTAATAACTACTTCACCTATCCTGTCATGAATGAAGCGAATATTGATTCAGTGATATTCTTTAATCTTCAAGGCCAATATGTTAATTCCCGCCGCATCACAACAAACCGGAAAGCAATTGAGGAATTTCCTCCGGAAACAACCCGAAAAATTGAAAAAGCACTTCACAATCTAATACCTGAAAATATCGATGGATTCAAATGGGGGTTACTCGAAACGGATCAGGGCGTGATTATTCTTACCTGCCGTCATATATCAGATGATTCCATTTCCAAACCATCTCAAGGATACATTTTATTCGGCCGGCTCTTGAATAATAAGGAATTGATCAAAATATCGGACATTTTCGACAATAGTATATCTTGGAAGGCTGAAAAGAATCCACAAACAAAACCGGAAGGCATCGTTGATATCCCTGCCTTTGGTAGCTTGGTGATAAACAGGACTCATACGAGAACCCAAAAAAAAGATCCTCACTCGCACTATATAGAAATTAATTTACAGGACATCCTGAAAAATGAATCCCTCCATTTGTGTATTTCGATCCCGAAATCTTATAGTACTCAAGCACAGGTAACTGCCAGTTTCATTAATACGATTAATCTCATCACATTTTTGATCATCAGCGGTTTCGTTTCTTACCTAATCGTTGAAATTTACCGTCGGCACAGGGCCGAAGAGAATTTAAGGGAAAGTTTGCGCTTTGAACGCTGTATCAGCCAACTTTCCCAACTATTCATTAACCTACCGGAAAATAAACTTGATCAAGCCATTAATGAGGCCCTCGCAATCCTTGCTGAGCTTATTTCAAGCGATTTGGGCTTTATTTTTGAATTCACAGATGACTACAAACACATTAAAAAAACCCATCACTGGCATTCCAAACGTTATACTCCACAAATAGGATTTAACGAGTCAGTCCCCACCCAGGGGTTAGAGTCATTCATTACGAAAATTAACGAGGATGAGGTTGTTGTATTAAATCTGAAAAATGAGATCTCCCCAACCAGCGGGCTAGCTGCCTACATTTATCATAAACTGCATATTACCTCCTCCTTAAATGCTCCCATGAAAGAAGGAAACCTGCTAATCGGATTCATCGGTTTTGCCAGTCTTGATCCAGATCATTCATGGGCAGAGGAGGAAAAACGACTCCTTTCAACATTTGCTAAAATGCTCACCCTTTTTATACAAAGAAAAAAGGCAGCGATTAAAATACAAGAATCCCAAAAGTCCCTGATTGATTCAGCCCTGAAGAACTCCGAACTTAAATCTCTCAAAGACCAAATCAACCCCCATTTCCTTTTTAATAGCCTTAACAGCTTAAGGGCCCTCATTGATGAAAGCCCAGACAATGCCCGCAGGGCAGTAACATTGCTCTCAAATCTACTCCGGGCATCGCTGCGCGCCGGTCAGGCTGAACTCATCAGGCTGGACGAAGAAATGATCGTGGTGAATGCTTTCTTAGCCCTTGAGCATATCCGTTTTGAAGAAAGGCTCAGATCAATTATTCTCATCCCCGAAGAGTGTTCTGCCTATCTCATCCCCCCCATGCTCGTCCAGACTCTTGTCGAAAACGCCGTCAAGTATGGGGTCGAACCCTACTCCCAAGGAGGCATTGTGTGTATAAAAGCGAAAACAGAAGGTAAATATTTGCATTTAACGGTCGAAAACAGTGGACAGCTCTCCAGCAGCTCTGATTCAATCCAAATAGGATTAGCTAATGCCCAAGACCGAATCCGCCTCCTTTTCAGTAATAATGGCCAGTTAAAAATCCACAACTCATCCTCGACAACTGTCACTGCCGAAATTATCATCCCCATAGTCTATGAATGTTCTCCTCGTTGATGACGAAAGACTAGCCCGCAGTGAACTAAGAAAACTGATCACGGAAAACTGTCTTGATCCCATCGTTCAAGAAGCCAAAAACGGCAATGAAGCCCTTACGATTTATCAACACTTTCGTCCTCATGTTATTTTTGTTGATATTAAAATGCCCGGAATGAGCGGATTTGAGATGCTTGAAAAAATCCCTCTTCCTCTGCCTGAGGTCATATTCACAACAGCCTATAGCGAATATGCCATCAAAGCATTTGATTTTAACGCTTTGGATTATCTCGTAAAACCTATCGATCCCGAGCGCTTCAAAAACACGATTCAAAGGGTTCAGGCCCGCATCCTTTCCTATAACCAATCCAGCCAACCTGATGATGGCCACGATGCTGATCCCAGCGGACAAATTGCACAGGATAATAAGGTTTTTGTCCGTGAAGGGGATAAATGCTGGTTCGTGGCGGCTAAAGACATTCGACTTTTGGAGTCGGAAGGAAATTACACCCGTGTCTATTTCCACTCCGAGCGCCCCCTCCTCCTCCGCTCCTTGAATTCCCTAGAGGAACGTCTGGATATGAATGTTTTTTTTCGGGCCAGCCGTGCACAGATCATCAATATCAACCACATCAAATCGGTAGAACCTTGGTTTAGTGGTGGATTAAAAGTAATCCTCGATGGCGGGCAAGAAGTGGAATTTTCAAGAAGACAGGCCCGTTCATTCCGAGAAAAGATGAGCTTATAAATGGTGCACAGTGAGAGATTCGAACTCCCGACCAACTCGGTGTAAGCGAGCCGCTCTACCGCTGAGCTAACTGTGCAATGGAAGGGTGCATATCTAGCCTTCGAATAAAAAATGATTCAAGGCAAAAATATCCACTTGTTAATAAATACTAAAAAAATCCCGTTTTTCCTAATAATAGAGAATTCTCGCTATTCTATTATTCATGATACATGCTAGAAAATAATCTTAAAGGTTCCTATCCAAATTAATCCTTATGAAAGCCGCCGCAATCATCCCTGCAAGATATGCCTCTACACGTTTCCCGGGCAAACCCCTTGTTCAAATCGCTGGTAAACCCCTTGTCCAATGGGTCTATGAACGGGTTTCTAAAGCGAAAAATATTAACCGGATCATTGTCGCGACAGACGACCAAAGGATTTTTAGAGCTGTAAGGTCATGGGGGGGAGAAGTTGTCATGACTTCTTCGCGACACCAAACGGGTAGTGATCGCATTGCTGAAGTCGCCAAAAAACTTAAAGAAGAGATTATCGTCAATGTCCAGGGGGATGAACCTCTTATCCGTCCGAAATTAATCGATTCACTCGTGGACGCCCTCAAAAAAAACAAGACAACCCCTGTCGTCACAACATGTTGTGCTATCGAGAGTAAGGAGGAGTTATCTTCCCCAAATGTGGTAAAAGTTATTTTCGACCTCCATGGCCGGGCACTTTATTTCTCTCGTTACTGTTTACCTTTTGTCCGGGACACGAATATGGACGCTGTGGTTCATTACAAACACATGGGAATTTATGCCTATCAACGAGATTTTCTACTCAAATATATCAAACTCAAGCCCACACGCCTTGAATCCCTTGAAAAACTCGAACAACTTCGGATTCTGGAACATGGTTATTCGATTCAAATTGTCATGACAAAATTTGATTCAATCGGAGTGGATACCCCTGAGGATATCGCCCGTGTTGAAAAACTCCTGCAAAATGGGGTAAAATATTAAGGCTCTTCGGGATTTCGAGTGGGTGAATTCTTCTTTACCTATGCCTTTGTTTATCGCATTTATTCCTTTCCCTCCCATTTAATTCTTTTGAAAAAACGAATTACGCGGGCAAACCAGGAATTTTATCAATTTTAGCGGTTTGAGGCTTGTCATTTTTTGTGGCTCGGCTCTAATAAGTGCCTTCAAGATTGAGGAATCATTTTTTCGTATGAAATATATTTTTGTTACAGGCGGCGTGGTCAGTTCACTCGGTAAAGGCTTAAGTGCCTCTGCCCTTGGCACTTTGCTCGAAGCACGGGGCCTACGGGTATGCCTCCAGAAGTATGACCCTTATCTGAATATTGACCCAGGCACGATGAATCCATATGAACACGGTGAAGTGTATGTCTTGGATGACGGGGCCGAAACCGATTTGGACTTAGGGCACTACGAGAGATTTACATCCCGTCCTTTAACCCGTGAAAATACCCTCACCAGCGGACAAATTTACCAGACAGTCCTTGATAAAGAACGCCGGGGAGATTACCTCGGAAAAACGGTCCAAGTCATCCCCCATATCACTGACGAGATCAAGTCCCGTATCTACCGTCTTTCCCGGCATAAGGATATTGATGTGGTCATCACTGAGATCGGGGGGACAACGGGGGATATCGAAGGACTGCCCTTTCTAGAAGCTATCCGCCAGCTCGGACTTGAGGTCGGCCATCAAAATGCGATTTTCATCCATGTGACCTTAGTTCCTTACATCAAAGTCGCCGGTGAACTCAAAACGAAACCCACACAGCAAAGTGTCGCCAAACTGCGTGAAATCGGGATACAGCCACATATCCTGCTTTGTCGCACAGAAAAACCCCTCGGATCGGATCTGCGCCAGAAAATGTCCATGTTCTGTAATGTCCCTGTCGAGGCGGTGATCGAAAACAGCGATGCTCCACACAGTATTTATGAATTACCGCTGATGTTGCAGAAAGAAAAACTCGACGAGATTGTTTGTAAATACCTTAATCTCGATCTTCCCGCTCCCGACATGACCGAATGGAAAGATAATATCCGGAAAGTCGTGGAACCTAAAAACCACGTCAGGATCGGGGTGGTCGGTAAATACATCGCCCTGCAGGACTCATATAAATCAGTCTACGAGTCAATCACCCACGGGGGGATCGCCAATGACTGCGGTGTGGATATTGTCCGTGTAAACTCGGAAAGGATCGAGCGCGACGGAGCCGAGAAATACCTCAAGGATCTTGATGGCATCTTGATTCCCGGTGGATTTGGAGACCGAGGAATCGAAGGGAAAATCATGGCCGCCCAATATGCCCGGGAAAATGGCATCCCTTACCTTGGCCTCTGCTTGGGAATGCAAATTGCCGTGATCGAGTTTGCACGCAATGTCCTCGGACTTTCCGCTGCCAATAGCCTTGAAATGAATGCGGAAACACCCTATCCAGTCATTCACCTCATTGAATCCCAGAAGGGAGTCACCCAAAAAGGGGCTTCAATGCGTTTAGGGGCATGGAACGCAACCTTGAAAAAAGGTAGTTTATGCGAAAAGCTTTATGGAACAGATAAAATCTCGGAGCGCCATCGCCACCGTTATGAGTTTAATAATGATTACTTAGAACGCTGCGAAAATGCCGGAATGGTCATCGCAGGCACTTCCGAACCAAAAGGCTTGGTTGAACTGGTTGAAATCAAAGAGCATCCATTCTTTGTGGCTTGCCAATTCCACCCTGAATTCAAGTCAAAGCCAAATAAATCACACCCCTTATTCCGTGGATTTATTGCGGCCTCGATAAACCGATCAAAAAAGCAATGAAAACGGTCAACCTTCGTCATATTCAAATAGGGGCTGGGCATCCCTTGGTCTTTATTCTAGGACCATGTGTGGTCGAAGGTGAAAAGATGACCATGAAAATCGCGGAGCAACTTGCTCAGATGTCGCGCAAATTGCACTTTCCCCTTATTTTTAAGGCTAGCTATGATAAAGCCAACCGATCTTCGTCCCAGAGTTTTCGTGGGCTTGGAGCAAAAAAAGGTCTCGAAATTATTCAAAAGGTTGGAAAGGAATTTAATCTTCCTGTCATCACAGATATTCATTCCGCCGATGAAGCCACACTGGCTGCCGAATACTGTGATTGTTTGCAAATTCCCGCTTTCCTATGCCGACAAACTGATTTATTGCTCGCGGCCGCAAAAACCGGACGGCTGATCAACATCAAGAAGGGACAATTCCTCGCTCCCGGAGACATGAAAAATGTCGTCGAAAAAATGAAAGAAGGTGGCAATAAAAAATTACTCCTTACCGAGAGAGGTTCCACTTTTGGCTATCATAACCTTGTGGTGGATATGCGTGGCCTTTCGATCATGAGGGACTTGGGGTTCCCCGTCATTATGGACGCCACCCATGCCGTACAACTCCCCGGTGCGGGCGGGGATAAATCAACAGGCCAAGCGCAATTTGCCCCATTAATCGCACGAGCTGCGGTGGCAGCTGGTGTGGATGGACTTTTTATCGAAACCCATCCTGATCCCAGCAAGGCACTTTCAGACGGACCAAATATGATTCCGTTGAAGAATCTCTCCTCATTGATCGTCCAATTACAGTCAATCCATGAAATTGTGCATCATTAATTTACTTGTCCTGATATGTCTCAGCGGGGTCTACGGCCAACAAACCCCGCCACCGGAGTTAAATTCCCCTTTGTCTGCACAAGGAATTATTAAAAACTTTGATTTCCCGATCCGCAATAATGATGGAAAATTACAATATAGCATTAAAGGGGAACAAGCTAAGCCACTGGCTAATGGCCAATATGAACTAAAAAAAGCGGATGCAACGATCTACTCTCAAGATGGGAAAAACGATTCTCACATAAAAATGGATTCATGTTTACTTGACCCGAATACGAAGGAGATTGAAACCGAAGGTCCTGTTTTTTTTGAAATGCCGGGAGTCAAAATCCAAGGGGTAGGGATGGACGGTTCCCTTGCACTAGATGGAGATGGGCTTGTGATTAAAAATAATGTCCGCGTTGAAATAACCGATATGCAAAAAGGAGTGACTATCGTAAAAAATAATGAATAATTTAAATTCCATGAAGTTTATTCTGATCATACTGCTCCATTTTATGGTTGCAGGCTCTTTGGATCTCTCCCATGCGAAAGATGCCAAGGATAAACCAATGCCCGAAGGCGCGCAGGTCAAAGATAATGAAATTGTTAATGGTAAAACCCCTACCGTGATTACTTCTGATAAACTCAGGATCGACACTCAGAAAAAAATCGGTTTATTCACCGGGAATGTCTATGTCAATAATGAGCAATTTACCATGACATCGGACGAAATGAGGGTTTTCTTTAATGATGATAAAAACGGGGTCGATGAGATCGTAGCTAATGGCAATGTCATACTCAAACAAGTGGGAGGCGATGAAAGTGTCGCCCGTGGTGAACAAGCTGTATTCACCACCTCCAAAGATGATGGCAAAGGGGGCAAGGTGAGCGATGACGTGATAGTCCTCACAGGAAACCCGAACATTCAACAAGGGAACAATACGATTAGTGGTAAAGTAATCCGTTTTTTTAAAGGCCAAAATAAAATGATTGTCGAAGGGGGTTCACGCCTTATCCTCTATGATGATAAAAATGGCAAACCAGGCCTCGGAATTACCCCTTAACCTTATACTATCCTAATCATCCATGTCGATAACCCTTCTCAGAACTGAAAGACTTGTCAAAACCTATGGCGGCAGGAGAGTGGCGAACCAAGTAAGCTTAAAAGTGGGTTATGGAGAAATTGTCGGCCTTCTCGGGCCTAACGGGGCAGGAAAAACAACCAGCTTCTACATGATCGTCGGTCTTGTGAAAGCAGATGCCGGACGTGTTTATCTCCAAGAACAAGAAGTTACCCATATGGCAATGTATCGCCGCGCCCGTATGGGTATGGGTTATCTCGCACAAGAAGCCAGTATTTTCCGTAAATTAACGGTCGAAGAGAACATCATGGCCATTCTTGAAACTCTTAACCTTACAAAAGCAGAACGGTTACGCCGTCTTGATGAATTACTCGATGAATTGAGTATTAGCCATTTACGCAAGAATAAAGCTTATACCCTTTCCGGCGGGGAACGTCGTCGGTTAGAAATCACACGAGCCTTGGTCACTAGCCCAAAGATTCTTATGTTGGATGAACCATTCAGCGGGGTTGACCCGATTGCCGTTTATGACGTCCAACAAATTATCATCCGCCTCCGTGAAAAAGGCTTAGGCATACTGATCACTGACCATAATGTCCGCGAAACCCTTTCTGTCGTGGATCGCGCCTACCTGATCTGCGAGGGGAAGGTCGAAGTAACTGGAACCGCTGAATTCCTCTTAAATGATCCTCGGAGCAGAGAGCTCTATTTAGGGGCGAGATTTACAATGTGAAACTAACCAATATATTATTATGAAACTCCTTATATTAGCCGCCGGATACGCCACACGTCTCTATCCCCTGACAGAGAACCAAGCAAAACCCCTATTACCTGTTGCTGGGAAACCAATGATTGATCATGTCATTGAAAAATTCAGCGGCTGTAAGGAAATTGATGAAATTTACGTTGTTACTAATAATAAATTCACTCCTCATTTTGAAAAGTGGGCTGCAGAGGCAAAATTAAAATTTGATGGCCGCCCGATCCGTATCTTCAACGATCAGACCACGACCAATGAGAACCGTCTTGGAGCGATCGGCGACATGCTTTATGTCATTGACCAAGCGAAATTGGATGACGATTTAATCGTGGTTGCCGGCGATAATCTATTTAGCGGTGGACTTCAGGATTATGTGGAGCAGAGCAGAACAAAAGGTATCTTGATCGGGATTTATGATGTCAAAGACCTTGAGCAAGTGAAAAAGTACAATAGTTTAGGGCTAGATGAAGACGGAAGGATTACATTCTTCGAGGAGAAATCACCCACCCCGAAAAGTTCCCTTACAGCAATCGCGCTTTACCATTATCCCAAAGAGATCCTACCCATGATCCGCCAATATGCTGCTGAAGGTAATAATATTGATCAACCAGGACGACTCGTGCAATGGTTCTATCCTCGTGTCGCATGCCACACGTATGAGGTAAAAGGGCTCTGGCTAGATATTGGAAGCCTTGAGACATATGAGGAAGCCCAAAGGCTCTTTATCTAATCTTTTTAAAAACAGAAGCACTTGATCTGTTGACAGAGAGTTATTCTACGTTATGGTTCCACTGGAGTAAAACCAATGGAAGCGGTTCTATATCAGCCTGTTCTCGTCCTTAACAGGTTATGGCAAGCCGTAAACGTCTGCACGGCGCAAAGAGCTTTTTGTCTCTTAATACAAGGCCACGCGGCTGTGGTCGATAACTCTGGGAACAACTTTCAGACCTACTCTTGTGATCAGTGGTTCAATGCCTCAAAAAATTATGAGGGGAGCGATGTTGTAAAAACAGTTTCATTAAAAATTAGGATTCCCCGTATCATTTTGTTAGGGGTATTCGATAAAGTCCCTAAAAAAGAGGTCAAGTTCACACGCGCTAATATCTTTGAACGAGACAAACACCAATGCCAGTATTGTGGCAATCATTTTGAACGGAAATATCTTAACTTGGATCATGTTACTCCACGCCACCAGGGGGGGCCGACTACTTGGGACAACGTTGTTTGCTCCTGTATCAAGTGTAACACAAAGAAGGGTAATCGCACTCCACGACAAGCGAATATGAAGCTTTTGAGGACTCCCATGAAACCAAAATGGCGTCCAATCCTTAATATTAACTATTCATTGAAACATGACTCTTGGAAACATTTCTTGGATCCAGAGTGCTGGACGGTTGAACTCGGTTAGATTTCTGCTATATTATCCATATGAAAATTTATACAGGTCTTTTGATTGCAATAATTTCTATAACTTGTGTGCATGCTTTTGCCGAAGGTATAGTAGCCATTGGGGATAATGAAATTGACGTTCGTAACAAAATGGGGAAACCAAGCGGCATAATTACAATCGGTAAAAACGAAAAAATCCTCAGTTATTCAAATGGTGATATTATCCTAAAGGACGGAAAAGTTTCAAAAATGGAATTTCTTCCTGCTGGAAAAACATATTCCGATATTAACAAGAATAGCGCCGACAAACTCCAACAACGGATTACTTTCGATAAAGACCTGTTTAACCAACCACTGAATAAATTTAATGAAACATCCGAATTCAAAGATCTTTCGGATCCTGATAAAATCACAAAACTCAAAGAATTCAAGGAGGCGAATCCCAACGTCGATATCGTTGATCAAGTGAAAACCTTGGAAAAGAAAATCGCAGAGTATCAGAAGAATAATCCCTCGGCACCCAAACCGACCGAAAAGCCGGTTGTAGATACTCCTCCTGTAGCGACTCAACCATCAGTACCGAAATATCAGGGATCTGAACCAAATTATTATCCTAAAAGTATTTCCGGTTATCCAACAGGTGCTGGATCAGGGGCATCTTCCGGGGGGTATAACTTCCAACAAAATGATTTTTACAAAACAGCTCCAAAGACTAACGAACCAGCAAAACCTATTCAGTAGTATTGGGTGATTTACACTGAATAGAAAATCCATTGTTATAGATGATTTGGGCTCCACCCCGGTAATCTGTATTAATGATTTTGACCTCGGGTATTTGTACTTTCACTAATTCATCCGGCTTGGCAGAACTGAAAATAATTCCTTTTGCTTTGGTTAATCTGACTAACTCTGCAGGGAATCTTTTTTCTTTTTGATCAAAGCCACAAATGATCCATTGAATATTCCCCATATAACATTCCTCCCCTGATTGTAAAAAATGTAGAATAGCACTTTCTGCCAAATCAAAAGTCATGAGGAGAGACTCTTGACCACTTCGAATCAAGACCAGAGGGCAACTTTGATCCGATCTTTGAGGATTTTCGGGTAGTGGTGGATAAATAATCTCAAGTACACCGGCTTCCCCTAATATAATCCGCGCATCCTTCCGGCCCATCACCACAGGAATTGTGCCTGACATTATTTTCCCTACCGTCTTGTTATAGACACTTGATTTCCCATCAAAATCATTCATCCAAATTTGATCCACTGGGAAATTTTTCAAAAAATAGACCGCCCCTCCTGTATGTTGTGCATCCGCATGGGATAAGATCAATCCATCGACACGGTTAACTCCAAGTGCTTTCAGATAAGGAATCGTTATAAACCGGGCACAATTCTCGTTACCTGTGTCAATGACGTAAACACTTTTCTCTGTCTGGAGGATATAACTCTGGGAATTACCCGCTTCCAAACAGTGAAGGATAAATGCATTTTTAGGAATTTTCTGGGCATCAAAGGATAAATAGATACACCCTCCAGGGATCGTGGAGAAAAAGTGAATACCGACAAGGAGGATTTTGATAAAAAGATAATTAGCATTATTATAAAGTAAGGCAATCCACGGGTGAATAAAACTCCCCAGAAAAGAGATTAATCCCAAGGATAAAATTATTGTCGCCATGGGAATGATGAACATGTTAGCCAATACAGTGATTGGTGCAAATGTATGAAAATAGTACAGCGTAAATGGTAGAGAGGCTATCCATGCAACCCCCGAAGAGATTGTCATTTGTATAACCCCTCCAGCCCCATATTTCCATAACCGGTCTTTATGGGAAATTAATTCACGAATTAAAAAGGGGTCAGGTTCAAAAAAGCCTTTAATTTTATCCCACACCCATGGGGTTAATATAATCAGGCAAAGAACCACTGAAAAAGAAAATTGAAAGCCTAAGTCAAAAAGTTCTTGAGGGTTCCATCCAAGTGTGATTAATGCTGCACATCCCAAGGCATTTAAAAGGTCGAATGGCCTGATCATCATCCACGCACCAATGACCACCGCAGCCATCCAAAAAGCCCTCAGACAACCGGGTTGCCAACCAACACTCGCGCAATAAAGGACCAGCACAGGCAGAACCACGTATCCACATCTCCATTTTGACAAGCCAAACGAACGTAAAATCACAATAAATACAAATGCCAAAAATGTAAGATTCTGCCCGCTCACGGCCAAGATATGAAATGTTCCTGTCCTCTGGAACTCCTCTGAAATATTGGCAGGAATCTCATCTCGATACCCAAGGATCATCCCCGATAAGACTGAAGACAGCTCTGTTTCATTTTCCAGACCTAACCGCAGTGATTTATTTATGTTAGCCCGCAATTTATACCCGAGCGATGTTAAGAAAAAACCCTTATTATGAGCACACAGGATCACATTGTCCAAATCTTCTACCGACAGGACATGGAAAATACCCTGTCTTTTTAGCCAAGTGGAATAATCAAAAAGATAGAAATTCTTTTGTATTGGTGTTGGATTAAGTTTTCCCCGTAACTTCACCTTGTCACCATAGAATAACTTTCCATCCCTCGTATTCCTAACGATCACTTTCAGATAACCGCTGGCAGGAAGCGTATTTCCGAACTGGGTAATAGTCTCTACCCTAAGGGTAAAAGAAGTCTTTTTCTGTAATTCACGAATACTCTCTCGATTATTTGATTTCAATACCCTGATTTCAGGGTCACTCACAATAACCCCCTCACAAGATACCCAGGGCGAATTACCATGGATCATATGAAGCAGATGATTTTGACGGGGTGGTAACTCATTGACGGCTAAACGGAATGCTCCAAGGCTGACGACGGACAAATATAAAAGCACAACTGAAACCATGCCCTTACGCCTTAATAAAAAATAGCCGGCGAGAAAAAGAATCGTCGTGAGACAAACCATCCAAACCCCTGATTGGAATATTTCCTCACAAAGTATCCCGAGGGAAAAACAAAGTGATAAGCCCAAGAGAGGACGTCTCATGGCGACCAAAAATGATTTAACGCAAACCGTTTTCGTGGCCAGCGAAGGATATTCTTCAAAGCCCCGGTTATATATTTTTTACCGAACCCGACAGCTTCCTCTAGATTCATTCCCCGGGCCATACCGGCACAAATAGCTGCCGAATATGTGCAACCGGTCCCATGTGTATGGATGCCCCTGATAAAAGGTGCGGAAAACTCAGAAAGAACCTTCCCATCATATAAGATATCGGTCGCATCTCTCGACTTAAGATGCCCCCCCTTTAGAAGGAATGGCACACCAAATCTTTCAACGAGAGACACAACCGCCCCCTTGGCATCTTCTAAAGATTGAATTTTTCTTGAAAGTAAAAGTTCGGCCTCATTTAGGTTTGGGGTAACCAATGATGCCATTGGAATTATTTTTGTACAAATAGCGTTAAGGGCGTCTTTCTTTAAAAGAACAGCCCCACTTGTAGCCACCATGACCGGATCGACAATTAGCGGGCTATTGAGTTTAGCAATTTCAGGAATAATGGCATCAATAATCCCACGCTCATATAACATGCCCGTTTTGACTGCCTGAATCTTAAAATATTCCCTTGCCGTGGCAATTTGGGAGGCTACAAGGGATGCTTTAACAGCCTGAATTCCCACCACACGGTCGGGATTCTCAGACACAATACATGTGATGGCAGTAGTGCCAAAGACACCACATGCCGAAAAAGTTTTTAAATCGGCTTGGATGCCCGCACCGGCACTATTATCCGAACCAGCGACTGTTAAAGCAACTTGCTTCATTTTCTGATTATGCCGGGGTCTTGAATCTTTACAAACCTTTTGCTTGCACCCGGGCACGCGTATTATATTTTGTACGTGTGTCAGAACCCATAGAACTCAAAGAGCTTTACGTAACAATCGATCGTATCATCTATTCTCCCCAGCTACAGGCTCCTACCGAAAAACCTTATCCCTTTATCTATTTTATCACGATCCATAATCAATCGGACAGAAAGGTGACAATCAAAGGCCGCAAGTGGGTTGTCACAGATGAGACTGGTGACAAACTGATCGTCGAAGGGGACGGGGTCGTCGGGCAGACACCTGAAATCGCTTCCGGGGAGAGTTTCTCGTATAATAGCTACCATACCATCGCCTGCGATAGTATCGCAGAGGGTGCTTATATCGGACTTGATGAATTCGGACAAAGAATCATTACACGTATTCCGAAATTCAAACTTGAAGTCCCGCACAAGTCGTGAAGACCACGTCCTTTCTGATAGGCCCCCTGCTTAAAAGTGTTTCACGGTCTTTCTATCTGACACTCCGGATCCTACCGCCTGCCATGAGGGAACCCGTCAGTCTAGCTTACCTCTTGGCCCGGGCTACCGATACGATTGCGGACACAAAAGTTATCCCCCTTGAAAAAAGACGGGATTATCTCAGGATTTTGAATTTATCGATCCGAAATCAGTCCGTGGAACCGTTACTGGGAAATATCAAAGAAGACCTACTCCCCCATCAAAGTTCCGAAGGCGAAAAAATATTACTGGGCAACCTTCAAGAGTGTATCCTGCTCCTCCAAACCCAAACTAGCTTTGACAAAGAGCAAATTGTCAACGTCTTGAATATTATCTGCTCTGGCCAGGATCTTGACCTCGAACGTTTTTCTGCTCCGCCCATGGAAATACCCTCTCTCCAAACGCCTGACGAGCTTCAAGACTATACCTACCGTGTAGCTGGGTGTGTCGGAGAATTCTGGACAAAGATGTGTATCCACCACATAGAGGACTCTAAGGTATGGAATCCTGATGAAACCATTTTACGCGGCATTCATTTTGGTCAGGCATTACAGTTAACCAATATCTTACGCGATCTGCCTCGGGACCTATTAAATGGACGTTGTTACCTTCCTAATAGTCAATTAAAAGATATCGGGGTAACCCCAAAAGAATTGCTCAATGCTGAAAAGTTTGAAATACTCAGGCCTCTCTATTTCCAATGGCTGGCCTTAGCAGAATCTTACTATGATGATGCATGGACTTATACACTCCAATACCCAAAGCGTCAGTGGCGTATGCGCCTAGCCTGCGCTTGGCCTATACTCATCGGGGTACGAACATTACGTAAGCTTAAATCAGATACAAACAATCCGTTAGACCCCTATCATCGTATTAAAGTTTCCCGCTTTAATGTCTGGATGATCCTGATTAGTTCCTCCCTCTGTGTTTTTTCAAACCGCCTCTTTAAGTCCTTATATAAAGACTAAAGTCCTTTACTCAATATCTTGGCCACTAAAGTAAAGGAAAAGCTTTACAAGGTTTTCGCACAAGAGTTTGATATCTTCATGCCTAAGCTTGTGGTGACAAATACTGAATTCAAAGATAGGGAATTTGAACTTAAAGATGAAAGTATTTCCATAGGACGTCTGGAAGATAACCAGATTGAATTACCCGAATCCTCGCTTTCCAGTCATCATGCTCTTTTTAACCGCCACGAATCCGGCAATTTCATTCTGAAGGATAATTCTTCTACAAATGGAACATATTTGAACGGCGACAAACTTTTATCGGAGAAACTGCTCAAAAACGGGGATAAAATGCGTTTCGGCCAGATGTTATGTGACTATGTTTCGGAAATTCCAAGTCCCGCTACAGAAGAACCTTCAAAAGTACAAGATACTGCACAAAATAAAAAAACGAATAAATCTGACAGCGACTCCCCTAAAGCGCCGCAAGATACACAATCTACTGTTTCACCAAGCCATACTGCATCCCCACCTGCCAGTACTTTTAAGGGACTTAAAAAAGAAAAAAGCCCTATGACCGTCATTAATATAGTCCTTATATTTATTGCAGGATTATTTGTTGCGGTCACCCTCGCTCGTTTAATGGGAATACTATAACTACTATTCCCTCTACCCCAAAATGGCATACACCCGGCAGGGTTTGGAGAAACCTTTCAAAATATGTTCTCCCATATCTTCCGTCCTATCATTAATCCCTGCCATCTCGCGGAAACTTTCTGTACAGATCATCTCCCTCCTCAGAGAGGAAGAAACCTTTTCGATACGGAATATGAGATTTAACTCCGGCCCTAAAATCGACTCTTCACCGGTCGCGAGACGACCACCGAAAATGACTTTCCCATAATGAAAAACGACCCTGAATGGCAAAGGGCTTTCATTTTTATACACGACAAATTCATTCAAGAGACCTTGTATTTTCCCGACTTGATCAGGGCCATCAGTCCAGAAAGCTAATACCCCGTCCCCTAAATATTTATTTACACTTCCTCCATGACTTTCAATCAGACCACTACAGGAGAGCATCCATTTACCCATCATTTTTGATAGTTCGTCAGGATTTGTGCTCTGGCTAAGCTCGGTAAATCCAATAATATCCAAAAGTAAAAGCCAACAATTTTTATTCATCACTTCACAAAGTGTACGGTCATACTCTACTCCAGCAGCGGCATGAGTAGACTCACTGTCTTCTTTTTGGAATAATATCTGTGAATCTCCAATCCCGATCACATCCCCGGAGTTCAACTGTGAAGGCTGTTGTAACCGTTTCCCATTCAAAAAGGTGCCATTACTTGAGCCAAGATCCACCAACCAATAATCCTGCCCATCTTGAGGATGGATTAAGGCATGCCTACGCGAAACTTTCGGACTATCCAAACAGATAATATTCTCAGGCTGTCGCCCGATGGATACCGCACCATGCAAGGGATAATCTTGTGTTCCATCGAGATGAAGGCAGGCATTCATTTTAATTTCCGTTCGACAATATCATAGTCTATTTTGAATTTAACAACCTTACCGGAATCCAACACTCCCCGCCATTGCACACCGGAATAAATTAACGAATCTTTTCCAATGACAGAACCGGGGTTTAACACACAATTACAACCGACCTGAGCCCGATCCCCCAAAATGAGCCCAAATTTCCTTAAGCCCGTCTGAATCTCACGTTCGCCGTCCCGTAAGATAATATTCGTCTTATCAAGTTTTAGATTCGAGCAAATTGCTCCTGCCCCCAAATGGGAATAATTTCCCAATACAGAATCCCCGACATAGTTATAATGGGGAATATCCACATGGTTCAAGAGGATGGAATTTTTGACTTCACATGAGTTTCCGACCACACAGTGGTTACCAATAATGACATTGCCCCTTATATAAGCCCCGTGCCGGATTTCACAATGCTCCCCGATAATTGCTGGCCCCTTAATCATCGCACCATCTTCCACAATTGTCCCTTTTCCTATCGATACATTATTATCAATATAGGGAAATCCAACTGCTTCATTCAATAGGCTAGGTTTAAAATTATTTGTCAGATATGGGACGATTTGATTTAATACATCCCAGACATCATTACACCCATCAAAAACACGTTTATGATCAAAATCATTTAGATCAAAAAAATCTTCAGGGTTAAATGTCATGGTGTGATTGTTAGCAGAAATTATTATTTTTTCAAAGATTTGATCATTTCTTTTGCAGGCTGATACGTGGGATTTTTAGCAAGCAACTGGCGTAAGATGGCCTTGGCTTCATCCGTACGCCCCAAAGCAACTTCACATGCGGCAAGATTACACAGGAAATCAGGATTGTCCGGCTGGAGTTTTACCGCTTCACGAAAATACACTATTGCCAATGGATATTGTCCGCTCCTCATCTCAAGAATTCCCAAGTTTGCAAAGCTGACGCTATCCGATGAATTCAATTCAAGGGCCTTCCTGTAATTCATCCTCGCCAAAGAAAATTTCGACATTTGCCCATAACAATACCCTAATTTCCCGTACAAAATCCCATTTTTGGGTGTAAGACGGATCAACTTCTGAAGTTCATAGGCAGCTTCCTTGAAAGCCCCTAACCTCATCAAACAATCAATCATTGCTTGATAAGCAGACAGACTGGCCGGATTTTTGTCCAGATATGCCGCATAAAGGATGGCGGCTTCCCCTAACTTCCCCGCACGAGCTATCTCATGGATTTTTATCAAATCCGTTGAATCGGGTTTTTCTGACATCCCCGCCACAATTTCCTTCATTTTCCTATTAATTTTGGGTCCGAATTTCTCCCGAAATACAGGAGGTTGCGCAGCGAGAAGAATGCTTGCTTTTTCGAGGGATTGATAAGCCTCCGGCATCTTCCCGTTGGCGGCCTCCGCAAATCCATATTGGGCATGAGTCAAAAAGCTCCCCGGATATACCTTTAGGGCCGCAGACCACAACGTGGTGTCATTCTTCCAGTCAAGGTTCCGCAAACCCGTCTTGATCATGTGATGGATAATCACCAGTCCCAATATAAGCACAATCCACCCTGTAACCTTCTTTTGAGCGGTTCCTAGGCAAAACGCCAAAGCCAAGGTGACCCCGACCAGTGGAAAATATAAAAATCTTTCAGCCATTACAGCACCAATGGGGATGAGCAAATTGCTCACTGGCAGGATTGCCACAAAGAAAAAGATCAATCCGAATAAAAACCAAGGGGCTTTTTTCCGATAGATAACGGCTGTTACAGACAATCCTAATAGGATAAAAAGCGAGAAAGAACTAATCAATTTTTCGACTTCCACCTCATGGAATACCGACTGACCATAGGGAAATACAATCAACCAGAGATATCGCACCAGCACTTTACATGCGACTAAAATCCTCGTGAACGAATCGACCACCCCGACGTAGGCCTGTTCTTGCATCGGGAGGCCTTTGAATATTGAAGAACGACTCGAATAATAAAGAAACGCTAATATGATTAAACCAGCGGGGGCGATCCATATTTTTTTCCATTCGACCTTTTCATACATTCCCAACCAAAAAATAATGAGAATGGCTATTATTGGTAATACAAGGGCATTTTCCTTTGATAACAGGGCAAAGAAAAATGACACCCATGAGCCGAATAAAAACGGGAATCCCCGCGTCCCCTGCCTGATCGCGTACACAAGTAAGACCAATGCAGTCAAACAAAATAAGGCGGATATAATCTCTGCGCGGCCGGAAACCCAGGCGACTGCCTCGGTGGTAACCGGGTGTACGCCATAGAAGGTAGCACATAACGTCGCAATCATTTCCCGTGATCGCGCCCCTTTAACTGGAGGCAATGACAGGATTAGAAAATAGAGCAGCAACACTACCGCTAGATGAAAAGCAAGGTTACTCAGATGGAAATAGGTAATATCCTGCCCAGGATTTCCACTGATTCCCCAAAATGTCTTGTCTAACAAATAGCTGACTGTAACGACCGGACGATAAAGATTTTGTTCGGGATGATGGGGAGGATATGATGATGTAAGGATTTCTTGAAAACTCGTCTCCGTGGCTTTCACGATAGGATTATCGATAATGTAATCAAAATCGTCGTAGACAAATGAATTCGTTAAACTGCTCAGATAGGCGAGCGTCGTCAAAATAATTGCGACAATTGCCCCTATCGATGACCTATTGAGATACTGTTTCACTTATATTGATTAAGCCACAAAAAAAAATGACCGTAAACAATAGAAATAAGTTGCACAGTTATCTTTAATATCTATATTAAGTAAAACTAACCTATTTAAATCTATGGCTACAATCGCAAATAAATACTCCCAAAATGTATCAGGCAAATATTACGTTGATGATCAATGCATTGACTGTGACCTTTGCCGTGAGACAGCTCCTGATAATTTCACCAGAAATGATGATGGAGGTCATTCATATCTTTATAAACAACCTACATCCCCTGAAGAAGAAGAGCTTTGTAAGCAAGCGATGGAAGGTTGCCCTGTTGAGGCTATCGGAAGCGATGGACAATAAAATTTTATTTTCTTAAAACCCCGCATTTGCGGGGTTTTTTTTTGACGATATGGCCACTGATTATAAAAATAAGATACTCGGCGAATTCAGAGGTGTATTTGAAAGTCCGCCAACTCGTGATATGCACCCGATTGCCAGCGGGGTAGTGAGATTCCTTAAAAGTGCGGGTTTAGACCAAAAAGCGGTGGAAAGCCGGATCATGTCAGATTGGGCCTTGATCGTAGGTGATTTTTATGCGGCACACTCCACCCCTTTAAGCATTCAAAATGGCACTCTTACCATCGGGGTTTCTCATTCAGTTTATCTATATGA
>JAWXBN010000084.1 GCA_034440155.1 Verrucomicrobiota bacterium
CGTCGCTCCAGTCGCCCTTCGGGCTCCTTGCGCTCCTCAGCATCTTGTGGTACGCCTCTGGACAACCAAGGGTGTCATGTCTAATTCTACCCCCTCTTCGGTGTCATTTATTTTTGAGGCGACACGCATGCTACCAAGTTTTGAAGATAATGATAAAATCTTTTACACGTAGAATATAATACTCAAAAAGGATAGAGAAATGAATGTTTTTAAAGTCAAAACAAGATAAAAATGGTTAAAACCGTCTGTAGATTGTGAAAAAATTCACAATGTGTCCTTGACTTTTACTTCCCGAAAATTAACGATTAACAAGATGATTTCTAGACGTTGGATTATTCTCTTTATATCAGGCTTCATAGCAGCCATTACCTTGACTTCAGGCGATTTGATGGCCGCAGCAAGAACAGACAACCTCTGGTGGTTGCCGCCAGTCATTACAACCAGAGGTCAAGAAGCGGATAAAATCTTTTATTTCATCTTTTGGCTGACTACAGTTGTTTTTATAGTTACACAAATCTTGTTAATTTATTATTGTGTAAAATACCGTTACAGAAAGGGAAAAAAGGCTGTCTATAGCCACGGGAATAATAAATTCGAAATTATTTGGACAATTACCCCGACACTTATTTTCTTTGGTTTATTCTTTTGGAGTAATCATGTTTGGAAAGAATTCCATGAAACCCCGCCTGCCGATGCGATTACCATTGAGGTAACAGCGGAACAATATGGTTTTAATATGCGTTATCCCGGGCCTGACGGTATACTCGGTAAGGCTGAAGATTCGTCAATGTCTAAAGATAATAAATTGGGCCTTGATGCCAATGATCCAGCAGGTAAGGATGACTTTACTACCTACAATGATATGACGATCCCCGTGGGGAAACCAATACATCTTCTTATCCGTTCTCGGGATGTCATTCATGCTTTTTATGTTCCTGTTTTCCGTCTTTATCAGGACATGGTCCCTGGTAGGACGATTAACTGGGTTTGGTTTGTTACTACCGAAGTGGGCAACCATGAATTGGCTTGCAACCAGCTGTGCGGGAAAGGCCACTATAATATGAAGGCCAAAATTTCAATTGTTACAGAGGATGAATACAAGAAATGGCTTCAGGGATTTTTACCAGAACCGCAACCGGTAGTCATGATCAAACAGTAAAACGAGGCATTTTTATGAGCAGTATCGCGACAACAGAATCACATACACCACAGCCCGATGCATCCCATGGAGAGCATAAATTAGGTTTTTTTAGGACTTATATCTTCTCAACTGATCATAAGATGATCGGTTTACAATATCTTTTTACTAGCCTGTTCTTTCTTTTGATTGGCGGATTTCTAGCCTTACTTGTTCGTTGGCAGATTGGTTTTCCAAATACTCCACTCCCGATACTTGGACAATTCCTACGAGAACCTTATGTGATAGATGCGATTATACAGCCAGCGTTTTACAACATGCTTTTTACCATGCATGCCACAATTATGGTATTTTTGGTTATTATGCCCCTTTTGATTGGTGCATTCGGTAATTTCCTTATACCACTCCACATTGGAGCAAAAGACATGGCTTTTCCTGTTTTAAACGGGGTTTCTTATTGGCTGTATTTTGTCTCTGGAGCCATCATGCTTTCTAGTTTTTTTGTGACGGGTGGCTCGGCAAATTCTGGTTGGACAGCCTATGCCCCCCTCAGTGCTGTCGCTACATATAACCTCACACAACAGGGGCAAAGCCTGTGGATTTTAGGGATATTTGTGAACGGTTTGGCCTCTATTGCTGGCGCGATCAATTATATAACGACCATCCTCTTGATGAGGGCACCAGGCCTGGGGCTTTTTAAAATGTCTTTGACTGTTTGGTCGCTTTTTGTCACCTCCGTCCTGCTTCTCTTAGCAGTCCCAGTCCTATCAGCAGCTGGATGCATGCTTTATTTTGATTTGAATTATGGAACGAGTTTTTTCCTTCCCCAAGGAGGAGGGGATCCACTCCTGTGGCAGCATCTTTTTTGGTTCTTCGGGCATCCCGAGGTTTACATTATGATTTTACCTGCGATGGGTATTGTTTCAGACGTTTTAGCAGCATTCGCAAGGAAACCGATATTTGGTTATAAGGCCATGGTCTATGCAATGGTTTTAATCGGTTTATTAGGGTTTATTGTCTGGGGTCACCATATGTTCGTCAGTGGTATGTCGCTTGTGTTATCAGAATGGTTTGCTGCCTCGACTATGTTGATTGCCGTTCCTTCTGCAATTAAAGTCTTTAATTGGCTCGGGACCATCTGGGGGGGGAATATACGCTTTAATACGCCTATGCTTTTTGCTTTGGGTTTTGTATCAATGTTTATTATCGGTGGCTTGAGTGGTATCTTTTTGGCATCTACCCCTGTAGATCTATTTGTACACCACACCTATTTTGTTGTTGCCCATTTTCATTATGTTCTTTTTGGGGGATCCATGTTTGCAATGTATTCTGGAGTTTATTTTTGGTATCCGAAAATGTTTGGAAAAATGTTTGATGAAACTTTAGGCAAGATTCATTTCTGGCTGACTTTAATTTTCTTCAATCTTACTTTTTTCCCAATGCATAACCTCGGTTTGGGGGGGATGATGCGTCGTATTGCTGATCCAACTGTCTACGAACACCTGCGCAATTTGCAGCCAATTAATCAATTTGTTACCTTGGCGGCAATGGGACTAGGGCTTGTTCAGTTGATTTTCTTCTATAATTTTTTCCGCAGCCTACTTAAAGGTAAACCTGCTGAGCCGAATCCATGGCAAGCAACCACGCTTGAATGGACCCTTTCCCACCCAATCGGTCACGGTAATTTTCAAAAAATCCCTACCGTTTATCATGGCCCATACGAATATAGTGTGCCTGGATTAGAAAAGGATTTCCTCCCGCAGGATCAGAAACTTGACGAGGAAGAGACAGTGAAAATGACAAAGGCTCTTGCTGCTGCCCACTAGTGTGAGAGCAATATCTGGGATTGTATGAATCAAGACATGAATGAAAGTGCTTATTTTTATGGTATGTCCCGCAGATTACTTCATCTGTACGCTTTCTTTTGTGTTTTTGCCACTTTGATCCTGATTTGTATAGGTGGCATAGTGACAAGTACCGGTTCTGGTTTGGCAGTACCCGATTGGCCTACAAGTTACGGATATAATATGTTTCTTTTTCCTTTCTCTCGGTGGTTTGGGGATCGTGCGATTTTTTATGAACATACTCACCGTGTGGTAGCCAGTGGTGTTGGTTTTTTAATGATTGGGTTATGTGTTTGGTTGTGGTTCAGCCCGGAACGTAAAGAGCGTACTTGGCTTTGCTGGTGGGGGACGGTTGCTTTGATCTTGGTGATTATCCAAGGTATTTTGGGTGGTTTGAGGGTGACTGAGCTCAATAATTACCTCGGTCTTGTTCATGGTTTTGTCGCTCAAGTTTTTCTTGTTTTAACTGCGGCAATTACCTTGTGTCTTTCGAAGACGTGGATGGAATGGGAAAAGATGGATATTCTTAATCGGTTTTCAAAAGGGATTATGAAAAATCCTACCCTTTTAAAATTTGGAGTGATTCTTACAATCGTGGTTTTCATTCAACTCATCATCGGTGCTTCAATGAGGCACCAACATAATGGATTGGCGATTCCTGATTTTCCGCTTGCCTATGGGAAGCTTTGGCCAAAGACAGATTTGGCCACAATGGGAAGCATTAATGAGAATCGCTTGTTAAAAAATATGATGCCTGTAAGTAAAGTCCAAATATATCTTCATATGACACATAGGATTACTGCTTGTCTCATTGTGTTTGCCACCATGATCTATGCCATCAAAATAATCAAAGCTGTGCCGAGGAATTCCTTTGCATGGTTTGTCTCCCTTATCTTGGTATTGTCAGTCCTTGTGCAATTTGCGCTTGGCGTATGGACTGTTATTTCAGATAAAGCTGCTGACATCGCCACGGCACATGTTCTTTTAGGGGCAATCCTGCTGTTAGAGGTTTCTTTAACGACCATTCTCCTTTTCCGTTTATCCGGTGGCGCGATAAACCAGATGGATTCTGGGGTTTCTGAAAGTTTGGATATAAAACTCAATCCAACAGGGCAAAACGCATGAAGGCCCAAACAATCGAATCAATCCCCTTCTTTTCCCCCATTAAAGTGTGGGTGAAGGAATGGAGTGAAATATGTAAGGCACGGTTGACCCTTTTGGTTTTAATGACCACATGGGCTGGTTTTTATTTGGGGGCTCGTAACCAAGTGGATTTAGGGATACTGCTCTGTACTATGGTAGGGACAGCTTTGGTGGCTGCCGGGGCGAGTGCCTTTAATCAATTCATTGAGCGTAACATTGATTCAAGAATGAAGAGAACACTCGACCGCCCTTTGCCGGCTGGGAGATTAAACCCTGACGAGGTGCTACTTTTTGCTTTGGTTACCTCGATTGCAGGAATGCTTGTCTTAGGATTTGCAGTCAATCATTTGGCTGCGGCATTTTCCGCGCTGACTTTGGCACTTTATGTTTTTGTTTATACACCGATGAAAAAGTATTCCTCATTGAATACCTTGGTGGGGGCTGTTCCAGGGGCACTCCCGCCTGTCATCGGATGGACTGCGGCTAGCGGGACACTTTCTGCTGAGGCATGGTATCTTTTTGCAATCCTTTTCCTCTGGCAAATGCCTCATTTTTTAGCGATTGCATGGCTTTATAAAGATGACTATGAGCGTGGAGGGCTTAAAATGTTGGCTAATGAGGATCAAGATGGTCTGGCGACCTCACGACAGTCATTTGCTTATGCGATTGCATTATTACCTGTGAGTCTGCTTCCCTCAATGTATCTAATGGTCAGGGCATGGTATTTCCCCGGGGCTTTTATTCTGGGACTTATTTATGCTTGGATGGCTTTTCAGTTTATGAGGAAACCTGATAATGTACGGGCAAAGAAACTTTTTATTGCATCCATAATCTACCTGCCCTTGCTTTTGGCATGGTTAGTATTGAATAAATTTTAATGGAAAAAGTAATTTATGAATTTAAAAGAAAATACACTCAAAAAGAGGAAGAGGAATATGGCCATCGGGATGCTAATATTCATGATTATTCTGTTTGTATTAAGTATTTTGTTTGTCAGTAACAAACCCTATTGAGGAAATACCTATGACCCCGGCAACATTATCGGTTGATGAAATTGAATTTGAACTTAAGGCGGAAAAAACCCGCGCACGCTTCGGTATGATCCTTTTTCTTGCTTCAGAGGCGATGCTTTTTGCGGGGTTGATCGGAGCATATATTGTGCTGCGATGGACAGCCCCTGTATGGCCCGCTGTCGGTGAATACTCCTATATGTTTCACATGCCTCCCACCATGATTAATATCATTATGGCGATCAACACGATGATCTTGATAGGAAGCAGTTTTACGTTTCATTTTGCCGAGGTGGCGATCAAATCCGGTAAGAGTCCCGCGAAGTGGTTGTTTGTGACCATCCTGATGGGAAGTGTATTTCTTTGTGGGCAAGCCTATGAGTGGAACTACCTGATTCACCATAAGCATGTTGTTTTCCAAGATGGGGTTTATGGTGCGACATTTTTTGCGTTGACTGGGTTTCATGGTGTCCACGTGATTGTCGGTGTGCTTTTGCTCATTTGGACATTTATCGGAGTATCGCGCGGGAAGTTCACACAGGAGCGGCATTTATTTTTTGATAACGCAGGATTATATTGGCACTTTGTTGATATTGTGTGGGTAGGCTTATTTAGCTTACTTTATTTTGATTTGGTTGGCCATATTCTGATGCCTATTGGTAAAGTGCTTTGGGGTCTATTCTAAGCACCGAGCTATATGGATTTAGTGTTTGGAGTCCTGATCGAAAAAACGGTCTAAAGCAATAAAAAGTGATTTAACATGACGCGCAATGAGGAAGCAGAAGATCATTGAAATGAAACAAATGATAGCCAGTTCCCAGATCCAGTAGATGTCGGGTTTGATAATTACAACAATAATAACATATAGAATAAGACCGAATATCGAACCGAACCCGTAGATCCCACCCCATGTCGCCAAAAGAAAATAGCCTGGTTCGCGCTCATATGCATACCCGCATTTTGGACAACCATCAAGAGGTTGAAACCAATTAAAAAGAGTGCGAGTTTTTCTGATTTCAGGAAATATGGGGTAAGAACCACAAAGGGGACACTTTAAGGAAAGAGCTCGTTTTAGGTGCGTTCGGGCTTTTTTGAATGAATAGTCTGGCTTATTTGGGTTAATCTCGTTTGACATGGAATTTGGTAAATTGGAAACAGTGATAATTATATGATGAATGAAGTCAGCATGATTTTAGAGGTTCGTCAATTATCCTTTGCATACGGGTCGAGGAAGGCACTCAATGAAGTGTCTTTTTCCGTTCGTGCAGGGGAGGTATTGGCTATTCTCGGACCAAATGGAAGTGGAAAATCAACACTTTTTAAACTTTTATCTACCCTCGTTCCTGTTCAAGACGGGGAGATTATCTGTAAAGGGATAAATTTTAATTCTGGAGTGGCAAAGGTGAGGTCCCTTTTGGGGGTTGTCTTTCAATCCCCAGGACTCGACAAAAAACTTACTGTCAAAGAAAATCTCCGTTGCCAAGCTGCCCTTTATGGAATGCCGACTTCCAAAGCCAATGATCAAATTGATTTTTGGCTCAAACGACTCAGGGTGGAGGACCGATCGAACGACTTTGTGGAAAGTCTTTCAGGCGGGTTAGCCCGGCGTGTGGAAATGGCCAAAGCCCTCTTACACAGACCTGAAATCCTGATTTTAGATGAGCCCAGTACAGGTCTTGATCCGCGTTCACGGTCTGAGCTGTGGGAATGCCTTTTCCAACTCTGCGAAGAAGAAGGAGTGACTATTCTGGTGACCACCCATTTAATGGATGAAGCGCAGAAATCTAGCCGGGTACTTATTCTGGATGAAGGGCGGATTGTGGCATGTGATTCACCCATTGAGTTAATGAAAAAATTCCCACATGAGATTCTCACATTAAAAACACCACGACCTGATGACATTGCAAATTATTTATCCGGGCAATTTTCCCTTAAATCAAAAGTTAGCCATTCTGGACTGAGGGTAGAGATCAGCAATGGCAGCGGGGGAGATATTGTGGCTGCTGTGAGCCGGGAATTTGGCGGAACAATTGAAACGATGACATTGTCGCAATCAGGGCTGGAAGACGCATTTTTTGCACTGACCGGGAAAAACTTTGGAGAGGAAAAATAAATATGGGAGATTTGTTAATCATAAGACCGTGTTTGGCTCTCCTGACGAGGGAGATGGTGCGATTTGTCCGGCAAAGGAACCGGGTAATTGGGGCGCTTTTGACACCGATTATATTTTGGATTTTGATCGGGGCTGGAGTGGGGAATTCCTTCCGCCCAGGTGGTAGTGAGGCGGTGGGGAATTATCTTGGCTATTTCTTTCCCGGTACACTCGTATTGATTGTCCTTTTTACAGCGATTTTTTCGACTATATCCATTATTGAAGACAGGCGTGAGGGATTTTTACAAGGAGTACTTGTTTCACCGGTACATCCTTTGGCGATTGTAGGGGGGAAGGTTTTGGGTGGTGCATTATTGGCCTTAATCCAAGCCCTACTTTTTTGTGTATTTGCTCCTATGGTCGGAATTAGTGTCAGTCCTGCGCAATTCATTTTATTGATCGGTTTGCTTTTTCTCATAGGGATCGGATTGACCGCACTTGGTTATGTGATTGCCTGGCCATTGGATTCTGCAATGGGATTTCATGCGATTATGAATCTTTTCTTAATCCCGTTATGGTTTCTTTCAGGAGCCCTTTTTCCTCCAGAGGGATCGGTTCCTTGGATAGGGTTTTTAGTAAAAATAAACCCTCTTTATTATGCGTTAGCCACCGTGCGGTGGGTACTTTTTGATCCGGTGAAATCGGGTGTGGTTTTACCTGGATTCGGTCTGTCTTTGACAGTAACAATAATCTCTTGCATTGTGCTACTTGCTATCAGCGTATGGATGACATTAAAAATAAACCGAAAAGCGTAAGGCCTCCGAATCCTTATTTTCAGGCCATCATTTGGACTGTGCTGATTTTTTTCGTTGTGGGTGTTTTGACATTTTCAGTTTATCGCTATTGGCGTTCCATTTACCTGACATCAAAGGGTAATCTGCCTGCCCTCAGGACGATTGAACCATTTTCATTTACAGAAAGAAGTGGGAAGACGATCACCAATAGGGATCTCCAGGGGAAAGTCTGGGTGGCAAATTTTATTTTTACAGAATGTCCCGGGATTTGCCAGAATATGTCAGGACAATTTGCACAGCTACAAAAAATCCTTCGTAAAACAAAAGAGGTAAGGTTAGTGAGTTTCAGTATCGATCCTCACACTGATACACCGGAAGTACTCACCACATATGCAGAGAGATTTCAGGCGGATCCGGATAGGTGGTTATTTTTGACAGGTGATTTAAAAAAGATTCACCAGTTAGCTGTTAAAAGTTTTTTATTGCCTATTGATGAGAATCCTCCAGAGGCAGTCCCTGCTAATGGCAAGTATCTTCATAGTTCTCGATTTGTTCTTGTAGATAGTCATGGGATGATTAGGGGTTATTATGATGGTTCTGAACCTGAAGCATTGCAGAAGTTGACTCTGGATATAGGATTCATCATGAGGGAAGGAGGGTCGAACTAACAATGGACCTGTCCGTCTTTCCTACGATCAATGCTTCCTTGAATGCAATAACCGCAATATTGCTTTGTGCGGGTTATATCTGTATCAAAAGGGGTAATAAAACCGCCCATGGAATCATGATGGGATCAGCCTTTTGTGTTTCTACCGTTTTTCTGGCTTGTTATCTTTATTATCATTATATGAAGGCTGGTCAGGTAACACGTTATCCATTGGAGGACTGGTCAAAATCGGTTTATTTAATCATTTTAACGAGTCACAGCATTTTGGCAGTAGTGGTTTTACCATTTATTTTTTCATTACTTTGGTTCGTCTATACTAAAAAATGGGAGAAACATAAAAAAATTGCTCGTTGGGTCTGGCCAGTTTGGATGTATATTTCTATTACAGGAGTCGTCATTTACTGGATGCTTTACCACTATTCCGGTGCTGTCCGTTAAAATCGCCTTGTTTCAATAATATTTAAGAGTTAATCTATAGACATGGTAAATAAGATTATCATTCTGGTTTTTGCGTCATTAATGGCATTTGCTCTTAATGGGGTAGAAGCTTGCCCGGGATGCAAATACACTAGCCAGACTAATAATAAGAATATTGAGAATGTGCAAAAAGGATTTTCTTATAGTGTTATTTTCATGCTGCTATTTCCTATGGGACTGATCGCAGGGGTAGGACGGTATTCCTATCATACTATAAGAAAAGTTGAAGCCGAGCGGGACGACGTATTAAAAAGAAAAAGTAAGTCCGTCAGTTCCAAAGCTTGAGTAAAAAGCACACAGATGCTTTTGTTGAGCCATTAAAAAAATCTTGAATTATTTTGCTGGAGTGGGTGATGGTGCAGGAGTTGATGTTGCTATATCTTGATAATCCTTGCCAGCAACCTGAGAGAGCTCAGGCCATGTCCATGGTTGTTTGCGATCCTTGACAAGTTCCCGTTCTGCGGCTACTGCTTCTTTCGAAATCGGCCCCGAATTATTACCCCACTCTTGACGGATATAGGTCAGTATATATGAAATTTGCTGATCAGTAAGTTGATCTTTCCAAGATGCCATATTCCCATTGTAGGTATTTCCTTTGACCACTATTGGTCCATTCAAACCATGCAGTAAAATACGAATCAAACGGTTTTGGGGACCGTTAACCTGATCGGTACCAGCTAATGGAGGATATTGTCCAGCTACACCTTGTCCAGTGACCTGATGGCAGGTAGCGCAATTTGCGGTAAAGAGCCTTTTTCCTGAGGCGATGGGATCGATTTGTTTAGGGCCAGTGGATTTGACAGGGCCGAATACTACTTGTCGCTCGTTAAAAACATTTGATTGGAACCCACCATTATATTTCCCTAAGTAAAGACCACCTGCAAAGATAGCTAATCCACAGAGGGCAACAATCCAAAGGGGGATTGGCTCGAGCCCTTCCTCCGGATCATTATTTTCACGCATAGCCGCTTGATGGAGTTCCTCAATTGAATACTTTTCCTCAGCTTCCGCCTGTGCGGCTGCTTTGAGTTTTTCTTCATGGTCGTTATGTTTGAGTTCTTCAGGTGTCATACGGCTTTTTAATCAGTGTTATTCGACAGGTGCCTCGGGCAAAGGATAATTCATCTTTAAAGATAAGAGATATTCGACAAGTGCGATGGCTTGAGGGGTAGGGACGATTTCATATCCAGCAGGAGGTGCATAAGCTCCTTCTATCTGAATTGCATCAACTGATGACTTTCCATCGAGAATTGGCCTCTTCTGGAAAAGGAATGCAAAAGGTGGCATGGTTGATCCAGGGGTTGTAATTTGCGGATTATACAAGTGTTTATAGTGCCATTGCTTATCACGTAAGCGAACTCCTGTATTTGCCAGATCTGGGCCGGTGCGCATGGTTCCTAATGATATTGTCTTAAAATTAATATAATCACGGGCGACTGTCTGACGGTTACCCCATCCACGTTCAATATCTGATCCTGTCTGGGCTGGTCGGATTTGTTGACTATGGCAATAAACACAACCGTTAGCCACATAGACAAGCTCTCCCTGTTGTGCAAGACCATTTAATGGGTGGGGAAGTACTTCGCCATCATCATTGACATAGGGCTGTAGTTTGCCGAATTGGACAAATGGAGAAATAACCAACCCTAACCATGAAAATAAAAAGGTGCAAAATAGCCCTATAAAGACGAGTGGAATACGATTCATAACTTCTCGCCTCCATTCTCGACTTCATTCAAGAGAGTGGGACCTGATTGTTTTGATCCGACTTTGAGTATCATCATGATAAAGAGAACACCGAAGACGATGTGACCAATGGCAATCATTATCCCAGAAATACTGCGAAAAATGAGGAATGGTTGCATAAGGCTTACAATAGCCATGAATGGTATTTTTGCATCATAGAGGGCAAGTCCTTGAATCAGTCCTCCTACAGTCAATGAGCCCACCATCAAGCCGCTCCCAAGGGCTGTGCACCAGAAATGGACTTTGATCATTGTAGACGATGGCCATTCCCAATTTACCAACCGAGGTACGATGTAATACATGGAGCCAAACATCATCATCGTATAAAACATATATAATCCGAGGTGAGCATGACCCACGGTATACTGAGTAAAGTGTGTGATTTTATTCAAATCGCGGAAAGCCATGGTGATTCCTTGGAGGCTCGAGGCAGTATACATCATCGCTCCGAAGACTACGAAGCGAAGGGCAGGACTAGATTTGAGGAGTTCAAAATAGCCTTTCATCGTCATATGATGGTTAATGGCAGTGCTTATCACAGGAATAATCATCATCCAGCTGGCGACAATACTTGCCGTCACCATCCATACGGGAATCGGTCCACCAATCAAATGGTGCATTCCATTCCAGCTATAAAATAAGGCTAAAGTCCAAAAGCCAATAATCGAAAGATAATAACTATGTACAGGGCGTCCAATAATCTTTGGGATGAAGTAGTACGCGCTGGCTAATCCAATCGGAGTAAAGAATAGACCAAGGGCATTATGGGCATACCACCAGTTTACCGCGGCTTGGACTGTTCCCTGGACGGGCTCCATAATCAACATGACTTGAGCTGTTCCATAGAGCCATGGGAACCAGAAGAATCCCGCAAAAAGATACCAAATGGAAACATAAAGATGCGCACATTTGCGCTTAAAGAGCATGAGGACACCCCAAATAGAGATCAGGGCAAATGAAAGGAAAATCAGAGGTGTAGAATAGGCGGGGGCCTCAAGCCATTCTATTGAGCGGCTGTCGCCGGAGAGTATTCCATATATTCCTACAGCTATTCCTATATTCCAAAAGACGGCCGCAATAATAGGAAGAATGGGATTAACTAGTTTTGCACGGCAGAGCCTGGAGAAAAGCCAGATGCCCGTTCCAATACCGGCTGTTGCTCCCCACCCATAAGCAACGGCATTCAAGTGTGCGGACCGCACTAAACCAAATGTTAAAAATGAATAATCCCCTAAAAATGAGGGTGTATGGAGTTTAATAGAGGCAATGATGGCCATGAGGGTGCCAAATAGAAGCCAAAATATGGCTGAGCTGTAGTAGATAAGTACGGGTATGCGCGTGGACTTATCAATCTCAGCACGTTCAATTTTATCGTCTGTGAGATGGATAGTTGAAGCTCCACCTGTATGGACTTCCGATGGTGCACTTGCTGATAAGAGTTTAAACCTGTTTTTCATGGCATTTATTTCTTTTTCTTAACCGGAAATTGATCTGTTACTGTCCCGATCGGTTCATCCTTGGCAAAGATCTCTTCTGATTGTCTTTGGAAATTTTCAAAGTGCCCTTTTTTTGCCGCCCAATAAAATGCCCACAATGCTGATGCCCCGAAAAATAGCATGCCGCCAATAATCACGATAAAAAAAGGGTTTACATCGTTAATGGACGTTGGCCACTCAACTTGTTTCAAGGATGTTGCTATGATGGTGATAAAGCTCATATTTATTTTTTCAGGTATTCCGGTACGATTAATGTAGGAACAGCATTCGTGGCTGAATCAGCAATTTGAATCTGCTTCTTTGATAACTCTTCGACGGTTAAATTCATGGCATTATCAATACCGACTAATGCGGCTTTGTCTGTTTCCACTAATTTATCGAGTCTATTGAGGCGTTGTTCCTCGATAATGGTATCGTAGCTCTTTGTTGCAAAAAATGATTGTAGTTTTTTGATTAATCCAGAGTTCTCTGTGATTTCCCCCGAAGGAGCAGAATTGTGATAATTCCTGATAATAACAGTGATTGTGGGCATTAATAACATTCCAATGAGAATCCCCAAAATAACCCCGACTACAGGGATCCATTTGGCTTTCAAAAGTTCTTTTACAGTGGTGAAAAACATAATTTTATCTAGTTTTTAACAGTTACCGACTCCTTCAAGCGGGGATCAAATAAAGGAAATATATTATACTTTCCTAATGACCTAAGAAATCCTGCTGACAAAATTCCAAAAACCGCAACAATTGATAGAATATCGAGGATACTTGGCATGATACGATTGCCGCGGAATTCCGGCATGATAATCCAATAAATCTCCAAGATAAACATCAGGATAACCCATCCTGAAATCAAACAGAGGTACTGAGGCTTTTTCTTGATCCATTGGGTTAAAAGTAACACAAAGGGCACAGCAAATTTACACGGCGCAAAAAGGATTACTGCATACCACCACCAGCCTCCGGAGGAACGATTACGGAAAAAAATGGTTTCTTCAGGGATATTTGCATACCAGATCAGCATGTACTGGCTGAATGCGATATAAGCCCAGAATACGGTAAATGCAAAAAGCAATTTACCCATCAGGTGGTAATGCTCATCGCTGATAACTTCCTTCATATAACCCATCGAACGTAAACCTGTAATAATTAAGATCAACAAGGCCATGGAGGCCCCTGCAGAGCTGGCAAAAACGTAAACACCCCACATGGTGGAATACCAATGGAAGTTTAATCCCATCAACCAATCAAAAGACCAGAAAGTCATTGTCAGTGCGAAAAGAGGGACGGCCAAATAGGAAATATGACGGAGCTTCAAGGATAAACGGTCATCACCGGTTTTATCCTGTTTCGTCGAAAGTCTTTTAAAGAGGAATGCCAATGTTCCAATCGCAACAAAATAAAAAACGGCACGCGTCCAGAAAAATGGTTCATTGAGAAAGCCATGTTTCCAGTGGAGTAAGTGGTCATCATGACTATTGAGGTTCATCCATTTATATATATTTGGTGCCAAAAACGCCATAGGCACGAGGAAGAGTAAACCCATGATAAAAATATTCCCTGCAATCAATTCGGGGATACGGCGGATAGAGATGCCCCAACCAGAATTTGTGACGTGTTGTAAAAGCACCCAAAAGAACGAACCAAAACATAAAAGAGTACCGATACTACATGCAAATAACCATGAAACAGAAATTTCTTTCCAAGTAAACATGCCGATAGCCGTGGAACCAAATGCTACGACTAAACAGGCAACGCCTATAATCATGCAGACAACCATTGGCAAAAAGTAATCTGCCAATTGAACCTTTTCGGGCTGTGGTTGATGGTAATGTGCGTCACTCATAAATTACTTTGCCTGTCCTGTAACCGGAGCTGCCGGTGTGACATTTGTTTGTTCCATCATTTTCTGTTGTTTTTGCAGAGCTCTGACGTAGGCAATAATCAGCCAGCGGTCTTCCACGCTAATGTGCGGATAAGCACCCATATTTCCGATGCCATGGGCGATTGTATTATAGATTTGTCCGTCAGACATCTGTACGAGACGGTCATCATTCAAGTTTGCGATGCCTACAAGTCCGTATTGACTCGTGATTCCTTTACCGTTGCCAGAAGCCCCATGACAGACAGCGCAATTAATCTGATAACGTTCTTGACCACGTTTTAATTTTTCCAAAGTAACTTTTACCGGAATGCCCGTTCCCCAATTCTTACCCATTTTTCCAGTTGTTTCATAGTTTATTATAGCAGCAGGCACATGAGGGACAGTTCCGCTAACCGCAGGACGATTAGCATATCCATCAGCATAAAATTCACTGGTTGTTTGCCCTTTGATCTTTAGCTGTCGATCCATATCCGGAAAGATTTCGATCGGCTCTTTAGTCGTTATTTGGCCACGATAGCCCGCAATGATGACCACCGTTAATACGGACAACACAAAAGCAAAAAAGAAATAGCGTAAAAATTTCATGATTCCCAATAGATAGGTGTGATATTTGTCCCGCCCAAGTCCTCGAGCAATTTGCTGGTGGCATTGATAGAGAAATTCCTATCGCGGGCTTCAATGACGAGGAAAAAACCATCATCATTGGCTTTTTGATTGAATAGATCCCAGTTGAAAACCGGATGGTTCCAGCGGGGAAGGAGGTTGAGGCCGAAAAGAGCAATCATTGTCGCGAATGCGGTCAAAAGGATTGTGATCTCAAAAATGATTGGAAAAAAGGCGGGAAGACTGAAATAAGGTTTTCCGCCGGTAATAAGAGGATACTCGATAACGGAAGGATACACCACGAGTGTGAGTGCGACTAATAGACCGGTGATTCCGCCTACGAGAGAAAACGAGGACAGATAGGAGTGTCCTAGTCCCATGGCCTTTTCCATCCCGTGAATAGGGAAAGGGGAAAATGTATCCCAACGTTTAAATCCTGTGTCACGTACCTTTTCAGCAGCATGATAAAGTTCAGCCGAGCTGGAGAACTCCGCCCCGAAAGCATATAAACTCTTTTCTTTATCCAGAGTCATATTAGTGTTTCTCCTTTCCAGGGGGGTGATAATGCGGGTCTGCCTCTGGCAGGACACCTTTGACCTCTTGTATCGCAATCATCGGTAGGAAACGAATAAAAAGCAAGAAGAGGGCCAGAAAGATACCGAATGTCCCCACGAACGTCATAACATCAACCCATGTGGGTTTGAAATAATCCCAAGAGGATGGCAGAAAGTCACGGCTCAAGGAGGTGACAATGATGACAAAACGCTCAAACCACATTCCTGCATTAATCATCATGACCACAGTAAAGATGACCCAGAGATTTGTCCGGCAATATTTGAACCAGAAAAGCTGGGGTGAAAGGACATTGAATGACATCATCAGCCAGTAGGCCCACCAGTAGGGAGCCGGGTTATGTCCGAGTCCAGCAAGATTCTGGGCCCATTCAAAGGGTAGGATTTCAAAAACTTTAAAGAATGGAGCCGCAATACGGCTGTGGAGGAACGTATACCATTCAAAGGGGTTTGCTGAATACCAAGCAATAAAAAACTCCATAATATAGGCGTAACCAACAATGGTTCCCGTCAGAAGGATGATTTTACACATGTTATCGATGTGTTTCTGGGTGATCATATCCTGTAACCCATAGATCGCACGAAAAGGAAGCATGATGGTTAAAACCATGGCGAAACCACCAAAGATAGCCCCGGCAACAAAATAAGGAGGAAATATCGTTGTATGCCAGCCCGGGATGACCGAGGTCGCAAAGTCGAAGGAAACAATGGAGTGTACCGAAAGAACAAGCGGGGTCGAGATGCCAGCTAGAATTAAATAAGCTTTCTCGTAATGCCACCATTGCCGATTAGAACCCCTCCAGCCGACAGCTAAAATCCCGTACGCAACCTTTTTAATTTTTGTCTTTGCACGGTCACGAAGCAAGGCAAGGTCGGGAATCAATCCTGTATACCAGAATAACAGTGATACGGTGAAATAAGTAGATACGGCAAACACATCCCAGAGAAGGGGACTACGGAAATTTGGCCAGATGGCATTTGCGTTGGGAATTGGTGCCAGAAACCATGCCATCCAGACACGCCCCACGTGGAATGCAGGGAATATGCCCGCGCAGATGACAGCAAAAATCGTCATGGCCTCTGCGGCCCGATTAATGGATGTACGCCATTTTTGACGGGTCAGGTACAGAATGGCTGAGATCAGGGTTCCAGCATGTCCGATACCGATCCAGAAAACGAAATTCGTAATGTCCCAAGCCCAAGCAACCGGATGATTTAATCCCCAGACACCGACACCCGTGGAAACTTGGTATGCAATCAGAATCGGAGTGGCCGTGCCTAAAATGGCGCAGATGACAAACGAAATCCACCACCAGAGCGGTGTTTTTCCTTCCACAATACCGCAGACCTTATTTGAGACCCAGGAGTAGGTGCGATGATTGGTCACCAAGGGCTCGCGATCCATGACTCCTGTGGAAGGCATGGGTGAGGCGACTGTCTGATGAATTGTTGAGTCTGTGGCCATTGGAATTAATGTGATTTTGATTGCCCATGTGCGGGTGACGCCGCTTCATGTTTTTGCTCTCCGGCAGGCAACTCGGGATTTAATGTATGGTCGTCATGATCTGAATCATTTTTTTCGATACTGATGAGACCCACTTTGGCTGCATCCGGCATTTTTGGATTTGGATTACGCAGACGCATCATATGGGATGTGCGAGGACGGGTATTCAAATAACTCAAGAGCGCATAACTCCTCGGATCTTTCAAATTGCGCGAAACATTACTTGATTCATCATTCATATCACCAAATGTAATTGCTTCGGCAGGGCAAACCTGTTGGCAGGCGGATTTGAGTGATCCGTCCGGTATGATTGCCGGACTGGAATCCTTCGCCTTGATTAATTGGTCAATCTTGGCTTCTTCAATCCTCTGGACACAGTATGTGCATTTTTCCATGACACCACGCATACGCACTGTGACATTCGGATTCTGCTGGAATTTATAGAGCTCGGTATCTTGTTCGCTCTTGGTAGCCATGGGTCCAAGATAAAGCTGGTGATCTTGGATCGGGCGCTTGTTGTAATCAAAGAAATTAAACCGGCGGACTTTATACGGACAGTTATTGGCGCAATAACGTGTGCCGATACAGCGGTTGTATGCCATTACATTTAATCCATCCTCACTGTGGACGGTGGCATTGACAGGGCAAACAACTTCGCAAGGTGCATTCTCACAGTGTAAACAGGCGACGGGCTGCATGACCATTTCAGGGTTCTCGATGTCATTCTGCTCTTCGGAGCCTTGAGGTCCGGCGAAATAACGGTCGATCCTGATCCAGTGCATTTCACGGCCATTCTTGACCTGTTCAGCCCCTACGATCGGGATATTGTTTTCCGCCTGACAAGCGATCATACAGGCATTACAACCCACGCAGGAATTCAAATCGATTGTCATTGCCCATTGTTGCTTGGCTGTGAGGGGAGGGCTCTGGTAAATGGAAATATTAGGAGGAACATGGGCATCTACCCCCATCTTTTTTGCTGAGAGGGGATCTTCTTTGAATCCTTCAATGGTATTTTCACGGAATAAGGCACGTCCTTCCATGGCCCAATGTTGTTGGGTAATGGCGTGGCCAAAAACTCCTCCCATTTTTTGAATGGCGGGTTGTAAAATGATACTTGCCGCATTTGTAGTGCGCAGTGGGTAAACATCAAACCCGACTTGGTGGGACTCGACCCCGCCTACGCGTCCTGCGAGTTTGCGTCCGTATCCCAGGAAGAGGGAAATGGAATTATCCGCATGCCCGGGAGCGATTTGAATGGGGATTTGGACATCGTTACCGCCGACCGAAATCCTGAGGAATTCACCATAATCAATTCCTTTTTTTGTATAACTTTTGAGGCCGAGTGCCTTGGCGGTATTTGCACTGACCAATGCGGCATTGCCCCAAGTGATTTTTGTAATGGGATCGGGGAGTTCCTGGAGCCATCCGTTATTTGCCCATGAACCGTCTTCGACACTATAATCAGCTTCAATAACCAGTTCAAGGTCTTGGGAACCGAGGGCGACAAATGAAACACCCGGTTTCGCTAGAGATTGATTGATGGCATTTAATTGGGCACTTGATCCGCTTGTCTTTGCAGTACTATTTTCGAGAAAGCCGCTGTGGATAAAACGGTTCCAAGCTGTTTCAAAGTCGGAGGGTTTGGCAATTTGTTTAAATGTTTCTTTGACGGCATCGGGGGCGACGAGTCCCGGTAGTCCCAAGAGCCTCTCGACCAATTGAATCTGCGATAACCCATCAAAGAGAGGGAGGATCAGGGGCTGGATATTCAGATAAGTGCCGTCTTCGGCTAATGCGTCACCCCAAGATTCAAGATAAGTTGCAGCAGGAATGTGTAGCTTAGAAAGTTTTGAAGTTTCATTAAAATCAAAACTCAAATGAATGGTTTCGGCGACTTGCCTTTGCAAATTGCTCCAACCGAGATCGGCGGGAGCGTTATAAACAGGATTGCCGCCCAGGATCAGGAGGGATTGAATAGAGTTTGATTTAATCGCATTGGCCAAGTCAACAATACTTGAATAAGAAGGAGTCTCATTTTTTCGGGTAACCAAAGTTTTCCCAAGGGCACCAAGTGCGCTATTGATCGCAGCAACCATTAAATGGGTTTCGACGGGTTGGTTAGGGCCGGCTACGACGAGGGATTGTCCCTTGTGGTTGATCAGGTCAGCGGCTAACTCTTGGATCCATTTTTGTTTAAAATCATCGGGTTGAGCAAATTGCGCGAACTGATCACAATTTGCTCCGACATTGAGACCTTGCTTGGTTAATTCAGTCGCTAATAATGCTGTAAAAGCGGGAATTTGGCTGGAAGGTAAACGAAGGCGGTGATCAGCCATTCCACCTGCGAGGGTATAACGGTGCTCGACAGCGTAAAGCCGGCTCATGGAATCCTCAGGACTAGTGATACGTCGGCTCTTAGAATAACGGGATACGCTTGTCGGTGTGCCATCCACAAAACCTAAGAAATCAAAATCTAATGAAACAATGATCTTGGCATTGTCATAAAGGGGCACAGAAGATTGATTTGCCCCATAGGCGATTGCGTCAGCTTTTTCCTTGTTCCGCCCAAATGTGACGGGGTCATAGCTGTAGATTATTGCTTTTGGCCAAAGTGAAGCAAGTTGCGCGATCAGCCGGGCACGAGTCGGACTATTGGATTCATCTAAGAGAATGGCGAGACCATTGCCTTGGGAGAACCTTTTTTTGAAGTCTTCGAGAAAAATATTAAATGCATCTTCAGTAATGACTTTTCCATCGAGAACAAACCCTTTGGAACGGTCAGGATCGTAAACACTCAGTACGGACGCTTGTGCGATTTGGTCAGTGGAACCGTTTAATCCGGGGAAAGTGTAATTTCCTTCGGCTTTTGTCGGTCTCCCGTCATAAGTAGTGACGAGAAGGGGAAGGGCTCCGTTACGGCGTGGAATTGATGTCGCATACGACAGGGGTTTGCCGGGGATCTGAAATTCGGGGGTTTTCGTAAACGGAATTATTTCTGTCCTAGGCCGGCGGCATCCGCTTAGACCGATTCCTGCCAAAGCTACGGAAGCACCCATGAGCTTAATAAAATTTCGACGGGAAACATCGTCTCCTGTAAACTCCGCTGCGCCTTGGGGAAATTCGCGTGAAAGCCATTCCTTAAATTCATCGGTGTGCGAATACTCGTCAAGGCTACGCCAGTAGCGCTTGCCGACAGGTGCTTCAGGTGGATGTGTAATTATTTTCTTCATCGGTGACAACCTTGACAATTAACCGGAGGACTTACCTGCCAGTCATGAACCAATTTTTTGCCCATCACCAGTTGATCTTCCCGGGAGGGGGCTTTCCAGTCGAGATTAGTGACCTCTGCGACAGGACGGATAAACTCTTGAGGTGCTCGGTGACAGTCCAAACAGAATGACATGGATAGGGGTTTGGCATGGTAAACGACTTCCATTTTGTTGACATTTCCGTGACAGTGTACGCAACTAACCCCACGGTTAACATGCGCGGCATGGTTAAAATAAACATAATCCGGGGTCTTATGAATCCACACCCATGGGATTGGTTCACCTGTTCTCCAGCTCTCTCGGACAGCCTCAAGTTTTGGACTGTCTTTTTTGATCTGCGTATGGCAATTCATGCAGGTTTGAGTCGTCGGAACATTCGAATGCGCCGCTTTCTCGACGTAAGTGTGGCAGTAACGGCAGTCCATCCGCAATTGATTCACATGGAGCGCGTGGCTAAAGGGTACAGGTTGAACAGGTTGGTACCCGACCCGTGTGTATTTCGGGGTGAAATAATACCAGACGCCGACCGTAACGGCAGCCCCGATGAGCCCCAAAACAACCAGTATTTGTAGGGGTAAAATGTTAGTCCAACGTGGAAATAAATTAGCCATGTTCTTAGTTATCGGATGAAGATATAATTAGTCTTATTAGACTGTGCAAGAAGTTTGTGAATTTTTTCACAAACTTTATTCATGTCTTCAAAATCCTGTTTATTTGTTTGAAATAGAACTAAATGAGAATCAGTCTTAATAAATGATAAAATAAGCTATTTGAAGTAGAAAAACCGTTTTTTTCTGCGTTGACGGGACTAGGGACACCCATTACTCTCCCGCCATGGCTACAAAATCAAAATCTTCTTTAAATACAGATATTATCCGCGAACTTTGTGTCGCTTATTCCATGGAATTAGAAACGGTTCAGAACTATATTGCTAATTCAATTGATTTGGACGGGATCCGCTCTGATGTGATCAAAAAGGCATTGGCTGCTGATATTACGACTGAAATCGCTCATGCCCAATTATTAGGAAGTCGGATTAAAACAATTGGTGGACGTGTTCCTGGTTCTTTGGCACTCGTGCGTAGTCAAAGCTTTTTACAACCACCGAAAAAGAACACGGATATTATCTACGTTATTAAAGGTGTTATTAAAGCCGAAGAAAATGCGATCGCCCAATATAATAAAATCATCAAAATGTGTGATGGGCGTGATTATGTGACTCAAGATATTTGTATTCAGACACTTGGAAGCGAAGAGGAACACCGTCGTGAGTTCATGGGATTCCTTTGTGAATATAATTCTTAATCATAAGCCATTCTCTAGAAATCCCTTGCGAGTAATCCTCCCAAGGGTTTTTTTAATACTTGCCGTTTAACGAATTTATCACACCGCTTGTCGAAAAAATATTTCCTTTACAAATATTACTGCTTTATTTGAATCATGAAATCAATTCGACTCCTAGGTCAGGTGCTTAATGTCAATGTATTTCCTTTGACTGCAATTATATTATTTTCTCTCTTTGGCATGTCCGCTTTTGCCATTCAAATAAATGATTCAATTCCTCTTTCCTTGATACCAGCTTCTATTGCTGAAATAACATTCCCCTCTTTAGGGGGCATACTCCTGAATTGTGATTTCAGGAGTATTTTCTTGATCCTTTTAGGAACGGTATGCGGGATATACGGTGCTTCTCTCTCCCGAAAGAAAAAACATTTTGTCCATTAATGTGACTTTGTTTTTTTTCTTACGACTCATTTTTAAACCGATAGCACTCATTAATAATCCGATTCCTAACATAAGATAAGAAGAGGGTTCAGGAACGGCTGTCAGAGTGGCACTCCAAGACTGGGTTTGACCAAGCGGATTAATACCGCTTCCTGTCATCCAGAGATGGTTTGCAGAAACTCCGCTCACAGAGGTAATTGTCCAACCGGCAAATTCGATGCCAAGATTCCATTGGGTGGCAAGAAAAGTAGCGGCATCCATGAGGCCTAGGGCCTGACTCCAGACCAAACCCCGTTGACCGGCGGCTGTTGTTCCATAGCCGACCACCAATGATCCATCGGCAGAAATATCAAAAGCAGTGGCATGAACCGCTCCTCCGGCGAAATCGCCCAAGCTAGTGAAGCTGGTTCCATTCCATATAACAGCCACCTGCCCTTCGGCACTTGTTCCTCATCCCACTGTTAAAGTCCCGTCGGCACTTGTCCGGTAGGCGATACTTGTAGAGGTACCAGCGTCCACATCCCAGAGACTTTGCATGCCTGTGCCTTGGGTCCAACGGTAGGCTTCGTTAAAGTCATTATGTCCCACGACAACCGTACCATCATAGTTTGCTCCATAGGCATAACTTAAAACATGGGATCCGATCACTCCCAGATATTGTACATTTCTGGGGTTAAAAATGGCTGCACGGACATCGGGAGAAAATTCGCCATTAGGTCCGGGGGGCTCACCAAATCCAACGACCACCTGTCCATTTCAGAGACTCCAGATGCTGCACTTGCGAATTTGTCACCGAGAATGTCACCTAATCCTTGCCATCCCTCTGAAGAGATCCACTTGAGTGCTTCAGAGTCTCCCGGTAGGCGAAATCCGCCAGGATCCGGATATGTATTAGAGGATCCCCCTCCAGAAATCGTGTTACCATCATCGGAGATTCCTGAGGCCCCCGAATAGTTGATCGGCGCATAATGACCGGAGGGCATATAACCGAGGGAAGTTTTGCCGGATTGAGGAGTCCATAGCCAACCAGTACCATAACCTGATGTGCCGCCTTGCATATCAGTGCCTACGGTGTAGCCATTATCATTTACGTCGCTTGAACCGTAGAGGTAATCGTGGTTGGGTAGTAATTCAATACTGTAAAAACCGGCTTTGAGAGGCAGGCAGGCAGATATGAACAGGCAAGTTCCTGTAAAATAAGATGTAGTTTACGCGCCAGCCCACCCCTTGATAATGAGCCGACCCATAATTTTTGGATTCAGATTTTTGACACTTTCCCGGATGATTAATCGGGGTTCGACAGTGACCTCATCTGCCCGGTAGGAAGAAGTCTCCACAAATTTTTTCAGCAAGACAACAGCACTGGATCCAAGGGCTTCGAGATTAAGGGAGACGGTTGTCAGCGGGGGGCTTGAAAAAGATGTTTCATAGATCCCATCGGCAGAGATAATCGAAATGTCTTCCGGGATTTTAACGCCGATTTCGAGGGCTGTTTTCAGGATGCCCAGAGCCACCGTATCATTCCAGGCAAATATTGCAGTTGGGCGGTTAGTGGAAGCATAAAGTTTTTTCAAGATCATTTCACACTGATCCCAATAATTTTCTTTGGGAAAAAAACATATCCAATCCTGATCTAAAAGCATGCTTTTTTCACGAAAGAATAATTCAAAATAGCCGAATCTTTTTCGTCCTTGGTGACTCTGTTCCCCTATAAAGGCGATTTTTCTATGCCCCATTTCATGTAGATAGGACATGGCTAAATCAACAATCATTTTTTGATCGGTATTAACCTGTGAAATGAATGGCATCCGGGTCAATATTGACACGAGAGGGAGACTTGTCAGATGGGAAACTTGAAGGTGATGAAGTGTTTTTGAATCGAAAAAAATAATCCCATCCACTGATGGAAAATTCCCTTTTAGGGAATCAGACTGGATATCAAATGGAATGAATTCCACCTTACTGCGGGATATTTCAGAAATAATGCCATTGATGATTTGGGAATAGAATGAATTCCTGTTTTGTCTTTCGACTTTGTCAGGGAGGCTGATGCCAAACCTTAAAGTGCTCGGCAGCCCGTTCTCTTTTTTGATCTTCCCACACGGAGAAATGGGGCTGTATTCCAAGAGCTTGGCCATCTCCAATATTCTTTCTCTGGTATCCTTGGAGAGCGAACCTTTACCTTTTAACGCCATTGAGACTGACGATTGGGAAACCCCGGCCAATCTTGCAATGCGCAATTGTGTGCTTTCTTCTTTCTCGAACATTGTCTCATCATATATCGTGAATCGCTGCTCCTCCGGTGAATCATCCAGCGGGGAGATCATGCGTCTAGTCCTAGACAAGTCTATTATGATTCTGTGACGGGGAAAAGTCTTTCTTGTGCAATTTTTAAAAATGATTTGGTCGGAGGAGATAATAACTTGACTGAATTCCTCGTAATTAATGATGGACACACTTCATCATGTTCTTGTGAATAATACTCTTTGACCGCAAAACGGATAATCATCCGTGCCGCCCTCCTACCTAGTTCTTCAAGATTCATACAGACGGTTGTTAATCGGGGCGTGCAGCACTCTGATTCATTGATATTATCAAAAGAAAGAATGGAAACATCCTCGGGCACTTTGACTCCTAGCTGGATCGCACCCTCGTAAATCCCCAAGGCCATCATGTCATTGTAAGCCACAATAGCAGTGGGGCGGCGTTTTTCTTCCCCCCAGAGTTTTTGGAAAGAGAGTTTGCCCCCTTTGAAACAATCATAATTATATGACATGCACACCAAGTTTTCATCAAATTGTGCATTGATTGCGCGGAAGCCTTTTTGAAAATACTGATAACGGTTTTCAGCGGTTCGCCCGTTCAATAATCCGATGTAACCGATTTTTTTGTGATTATTTTTCGAGAGGTGTTCTAATACCAAACCCATCGCTTTTTTCTCATCTACAGTGACGGAAGCCAAATGAGGGTACTGGTGCATTACGGATACGATGGGGACACTCAAGGGAGAATTCAGGGTGGAGTCTCCTTCTGACTCGATGGGTAAAAGGATGACTCCGTTGCAATTTAGAGCACGGGAAAAATCGAAAAGATTTTTTTTGCATGTATTTAACGGGACGATTCCCACCCGGCTTGATGAACATTCCTCGATGATCCCATGGAGGATCTTTGCATAAAATGAGTTTTGGAAAAGGCTATCACCATCTTCATTAATCCAATTGATGGCGATATTATGACTGCATGTCCTCATGTCGCGGATACTATTTATTTTCGTGGTAGTAGCTGACTGGTAATAATTCAGCAGCCGCGCAACCTCTAAAATCCGGGTTCGGGTTTCTTCGGAGATGGTGCCTGTTCCACTCAAAGCCATAGAAACGGCAGTCTGTGAGACTCCCGCCAGTTTTGACACTCGATACTGTGTGCTTTCAAAACGCAGGTTGGTTTTGGTGGCTGGCATACCAAATATATAAAGGTAAATTAGCCTCTTCAGAAGATTATTTTTGGCAATATTATAATTATACCAGAAATTAAATCATAATATGTTTATTATAAACATGTTATAGATAATTATTTTAAGGCATATTTGAAGTCCTAAATCTTTAGAGGATTGATCATAGATAAGTTTTTATTGTACAGGTGCCATACGAAATAAAACAGATAGATAAAAGAGTAATCAAATTACAGTTATTATCATGATTACATAATTGGTTATTTTATCTTTTTAAATATAACAAACAGGAGAAAAGTTATGAATACTAATCAAAATATGAGTATTGTGGTGGTCGATGATGACAAATGTATCCGTTCGCTCTTAGTAGATGCCTTGGGAATTTTGGGATATGAAGTGGTCGACACGGGTTGTGATGGTGTGGAGGCTGTGGAACTCTATTCAAAACATCAACCGGACTTACTTATTTGTGACGGACAAATGCCCCGTATGAATGGGATTGATGCTGCCCGATGTATACTTAACAAGAACCCAGAAGCTAAAGTCTTGTTTGTTTCCGGCACATTGACCGAAGATGACCTTTTGCCTGATGAAAAGGCCCATTTCAGGGTATTATCGAAGCCATTCCATATTGCAGACCTCAAGACGGAGCTCGAGATATTTCAATTCAGAATTTCCCTCCTTGAACACGTGCGGCGGTAAGAAAAATAAGTTTATCCCGTAGTCTCATTTTCTGCACGTTGATTATTTTTGCCCTGGTATATTGCCTCACTGGACCGAGTCAATAAAATCGAAGAAGGCTTTTTTGTCTGTCAAATCCTTGAATAAGGCCGAGGGATTGTGCGGAGCAAGTTGCTCCATGGAGAATGTCCCCGTGGCCACAGCGATGGTTTGGGCACCGATGGTCTTTCCACACTCGATATCGTGAGGGGTGTCGCCGATAATAAAAATATGGTGGGAAGGGAAGTCGTATTGGAATTTCTCTTTGGCCCGTCTGTGGGCGTGGGGCCCGAGTTCATTCCGGATGGGTGAATCATCGGCGAAGGCCCCGAATTCAAAATAATGGTGGATATTATAATGGGAGAGTTTGATTTTTGCCCCGCTTTGCAAATTGCCTGTGAGCAAGCCTTGGGCAAGCTCGGGGCGGCGGGTGACTTCATCGAGGATATCGACGATTCCACCAAAAACATTACCTGTGCGTGAAGCAAGTTGCTTCGGCAGCTCTTCGAGATAAGCCTCGAGGAACCGGCGGATATTCTCGGCATCTACTTCTTTGCCAAACCGCTGCAAAAGCGCGCTGGTAATATACCTATCGGTGCGGCCTCCGATATCAGGGTCCCCATCTTTGGGCTGGAAATTGACATTGAATTCACGATTGAGGGCATTCGCCAAGGCATTCACCCCAGCTCCACCGGTGGTCAGGAGGGTTCCATCAATATCCCATAAAAGCAATTTGCGTGCACTCATGGAAGAGAATGAAGCAGAGTTTTTCCGTGTTGTCATTTGATTTCTTTTCATCAGGATTTTTACAGTTATATTGCCGGATATGATTCCAGTATTTCACCGGACCAGATGCAGGAGATGTGTCCTACTCTTGCTTGTTTTATTGCCTTTTTTGATTCGCACCTCCGGGCAGTGCCAAGAGGTGAAATCCGGCGGGTCAGCAAGGCCATCAGCGGCACAGATTGTCACGCAAGATCAAATTGATGATTTTGGTAAAAAGATAAATGAAGCAAAGTCAGAGCTTGAATCCGTGCAGGCGGGTATGGAGTCGGCTGCAGGCGATGTCCCCGGGATCACCCTTGCCGATAAGCAAAAAAAAGTATCATTAATGATCCGACGCTTGAGTACGATGGAACAGCTCTATGATACTTCAAAGGGTTATCTGGAACTCCAACAATCAGCCGCAGAACTTCAAAATACGATTAATTCCTGGTCCGGTTTTCCCGGGAAACCTCCCTATAATCTGGAAATATCCGACGGGATCAGGCGTACTATTTATCTTTTAGACCAAGAAATAGAGAATAAGGAATTCCGGCAGTCCATGCAGAGGACCCAACTCCAGAATGCAAAATCAACTCGGGAAAAGGCCCAACAGGAACTTCGGAAAATCAATGACCAACTCGAAAGCGCGAAAGATTCGGCGGAACAGGCAAAACTACGTTGGCAAAGGCAATTGGGGCAACTTGAAATCCAAGTGGCCGAGGAGGCCATTGTCGCTTCGGAGCTCATGATCAGGATTAATGATGAGGCATTGGCGGTGAACCGCCAGAATGTGGCATTTCAAAAGAATAAACTCTACTCCGTCCTGCCCCAGACCGTATTTACAGGGGATGAGCTTGAGGCAAAGCTTAAAGAGCTGGAGCAGGTTAGTCTGTCTGATGAAAAGAAACTTTTAGAAGTCGAAAAAAGGGATCATAAAGTCGAGCAAGTCATCCAAGGAATCCGGGATTCATTTTCAAAGGATAAAACGGCGGGAAAACGGGCGCGGAATGACGTTTTGGAGAAAGACCTGGAGATGGCCTTATTCCTTCAGAAAAATTTACGGGGTCAGATTGAAGAGTTGAGGATCCTGACTTTAGGAAATTCTGCTACAGGTTATTATTTTAAAGAACGTTTCCGTCTCATGGCCGCCACTGACCTCAATGACCTTTTGGAGGCCCGTACCCAGATTCAAAAGGGATTGGTCCGGCTGGATGGGTACCTTTTGTATTTTGAGAATAGTCTGAGGCCATTACGTGAGCAGATACAGGAAGTGGAGTATAATATGGCCACTGCTACACCACGGGGTAAAAAAGCGCTTGAAGAAATCTTGGATGTCCAACAACAGAGGGTAAAGCTTTTGGATAGGGGAGTCATGGAAGGTCAAGTCCTCCAACGCATGGCGCAGAGTATTCTTGACGACATAGCCTCAAAGACCACCAAAAAACCTGTAGAAGACCGGATGTTACAGGTTTTTAAACAGGTACCAAAAGTACTCGGAGATATTTGGCATTACGAGGTTTTCGCCGTGGAGGATGCCATCATTATTGACGGGCAAACATTCCGGGAAAAACGGGCGGTTTCCATCGGCAAGATATTGATTGCCCTGGTTATGCTTTTTGTGGGGATATGGTCCGGACGTCACGTGATCCGTTTTTCCGACAGGATTGCCGTGGAGAAATTCAAAATACGCCCGCAATGGGCTCTGCTTTGGTCTCGGATTCTTTATACATTGTTAGTCGTCTTAATCCTGATCAGTGCTCTGGCTTTAGTTAAAATCCCCCTGACGGCATTTGCTTTTGCGGGAGGTGCTTTGGCTATCGGTGTCGGTTTTGGAGCCCAGAACCTCATTAATAACTTTATCAGCAGTTTTATCCTGATGGCTGAACAACCCATTAAGGTCGGGGATATGGTCGAGGTCGAGGGGGCGAGAGGACGGGTGACTCAGATTGGAGCCCGTTGTGTCCAGATCCGCCGTTTCGACGGAATCGAGATTTTGATACCGAATAGTACATTTTTGGAGAAAAGCGTCGTGAATTTAACGCTTTCGGACGATGTGAACCGTTATATGATTGTTGTCGGGGTGGCTTACGGTTCCCCGACCAGACACGTGGACAATTTGCTTAAACAAGTGGCGATGAGTCATCCGGAAGTCCTCAAAATTCCGGCTCCAGGGGTTGTTTTTGAGGATTTCGGGGATAGCACATTGCAGTTCAAGCTTTTATTTTGGATTCAGGGGACTTCCGACCTGAATTTGATTTCCAGTGAATTAAGACACCGGATTGCCGAAACCTTCCAAAAAGAAAATATTGTCATGGCTTTCCCTCAGAGGGATATCCACCTGGATGTCACAAAGCCTGTACAGGTTTTTTTAGGCAAGGAAGCCTGAAGTTTTTCTTGGAGTGAGAATCGGTTTTGTATAGGAAATTTGCTTGCGTCAGGAAAAGTTTTTCTGCAAAACCTCATTCCACATGTTGTCATTGGGAAATTGGGGCTTTTGCTAAAGCGGTTGCCCAGTGCAATTTGTGATTGATATAACGGAACTTATGGAATTTACCCTTTTCGTGGTTTTCAGCTTTGTAATGCTTATGTGCGGGTTACTGGTGGTTGTTAACCGGAATCCCGTGGCCAGCGCCTTGTGTTTGGCGATGTGTTTTGGCATGGTGGCCGGGCTGTTTCTTTTGTTAGAAGCTTTTTTCCTGTCTGTCGTTCAAATCCTGGTTTATGCCGGTGCGGTCATGGTTCTCTTCCTTTTTATCGTTATGCTTTTGGATTTAAAGGTGGAAAAGCGCCGTAAAATCAAACTCCAAGGGATTTTTGCCGGGGTGATCGTTACAGTCTTTTTCTTTATTTTATGCCAGCAATTTGCCCCATTGGTGGATAATGCACCGATGCCCCACCTGACACAAAGGGTCAATGATGTCAAAAGCCTTGGTCATCTCCTTTACTCTGAGTATATGCTTCCGTTTTTAATCGTCGGCTTGATATTATTAGTCGCCACCGTAGGCGTCGTCCATGTGAGCCGCAAGGAGGTCAAAATCAAATGACTGTGACAATCGGACATTATCTTTTAGTGAGCGGTCTCCTGTTTACCATAGGGCTGCTCGGAGTTATTTTGAGGAGGAATATCCTCGTCATATATATGTGTCTGGAAATCATGCTCTCCGCAGCCGCCTTGGCTTTTGTGGCTTTTGCAAAATTTAATGATGTGCTGGACGGCCAGATAATGGTTTTTTTCCTGATCACCGTAGCCGCTGCTGAGGTAGCCTTGGGACTGGCGATTATTGTCGCCTATTACAGGCTCAAGCAGACAACGCATATCGAAGACATGAACTCAATGAAGTTTTAGAGATGACTATGAATTTTAACCCCGTATGGCTTATTTTATTCCTTCCGCTGGTCAGCGCGGCAGTGATCGCCTGTTTTACAATCAAATGTTCTTCATTAAGCAGTTTAATATCGACATCCTCGGCCGGTATTTGTGCGCTTCTTTCGATCATTCTGGCCTTTGGAGGGTTGACTCCGCCCGCCCCGTTTCACTGGATGACCATTGGGGGGCTTAATGTCACAATCGGGTTCTGGTATAATCACCTCAGCCAGCTCATGCTGCTGGTTGTCACTGTAGTCGGGTTCCTTGTCCATTTTTATTCCTTGGGATATATGAAAGGTGATGAAGGTAAATCCCGTTATTTTGCCGGACTGTCTTTATTCATGTTCTCCATGACGGGTATCGTTTTTGCGGATAACTTGATCATGATGTTCATGTTCTGGGAGTTGGTCGGGGTGAGCTCCTATGTCCTCATCGGACATTGGTTCTTTAAACATGAAGCCGCTGATGCCGCAAAAAAAGCGTTTTTAACGAATAAAATCGGTGATTTCGGATTTATCATGGGAATCATCCTCATTTATGTCACGACAGGAACTGTATCTTTGACTGAACTTCAAAGCCAGACCGGGCAATTGGGTGTCGCGGTGGATTTGGCGGTTATCCTTCTTTTCTGTGGTGCGGTCGGTAAATCCGCACAAGTCCCGCTCCATGTCTGGTTACCCGATGCTATGGAAGGCCCCACACCTGTGTCGGCACTCATGCATGCGGCTACTATGGTGGCTGCTGGTGTTTATATGCTCAGCCGTATTTTCTTTGTACTTACCTTGTCACAAACGGGTTTGGAAGTCATTGCATGGGTCGGTGGCATCACTTGTTGTATGGCTGGCTTTATCGCGATTCAGCAAAATGATATTAAGAAGATTTTAGCTTATTCGACACTGTCGCAAGTCGGGTATATGGTCATGGCGGTAGGATTAACCAGCCCGGATGCCGGAATGTTCCACCTCACCACCCATGCTTGTTTCAAGGCATTACTCTTCCTAGGGGCAGGTTCGGTGATTATTGCCATGCATCATGAGCAGGATATATGGAAAATGGGCGGTCTATTCAAAAAGTTGCCGGTTACCGCCGTTACTTTCGCCATCGGGGGATTAGCTCTGGCGGGATTCCCACTGACAAGTGGATTTTTTAGTAAGGATTTAATTCTGACAGTGGCTTTTGAACATAATAAGGCCCTTTGGTTTATCGGGACTTTCACTGCGTTCCTCACAGCATTTTATGTGATGCGTCTCTATATGGTTGCCTTTATTAATAAACCGTCAGGAGATAATAAAGCCGCTGTGGAACACGCGCAGGAATCTCCTTGGGTCATGACAATGCCATTGGTGATATTGGCGATTGCGGCTATTGCCGTCGGTTATGTCGGAGTACCCCATTATTTAGGTATGGGAGGAGAAACCCATGCTTCAAAGATTGTTGAAATCGCTTCGTCCATTTGTGTTTTTTGCGGGTTGGCACTGGGATGGTTCCTTTACAAGGATAAATCGAGGGATCCACTCAATATTACGGTTTTAAAGAAGAAGTTTTATTGGGATGAATTCTATGAATTCTTGGTGGAGGGTATCCAGCAGAATTTTGCCCGGTTACTGGCCTTTATCGACCGCTGGTTTATCGACGGGCTCTTTGTCTCCGGATCAGGAATTGTCACTAATGTCTTCGGACGGGCAACAGCCCTCCTGCAAACCGGCAATTTACAGACTTACACGATTACACTAGTATTCGGCTTGATTGTACTCCTGCTACTTATGTTTGGATTGGCACCTTTAATGAATTTAATGTCGGGAGTTCAACCGTGAGCATTTTAACGATATTACTCTTTATTCCCTTGATTGCCGTGGGTACAATTGTTCTTTTCCGAGCAGACAAAAATGCTCCTTACCGTATTTCCTTGATGGCATCTATCATGTTGTTGCTCGGGGTTCTTTACCTTTTTGTTGCTTATCCGAAGGCCCCGGCATTTGACGGGTTTAAGTTCCGCCAAGTCACCCCTTGGGTGGATCAGATGGGATTAAGTTATAGTGTGGGAGTCGATGGGATTAATCTGGTGATGTTGTTGTTGACGGCCATTGTCGCCGTGGCTGCCATCGGGGTTTCCTCTGGCATCAAAGACCGCGCGAAGGAATATTTTATTTGTATTAACTTCATTATTACGGGTGCGATCGGTGCTTTTATTTCATTGGATTTATTCTTCCTCTATATTTTCCACGAGTTTGCCTTGATCCCCACATTTATACTCATCGGGTTATGGGGACAATCGATTGACCGTGAAAAAGTGGCCATGAAGCTGACCATCTACCTATCATTAGGAAGTCTGATTCTTTTGGCGGGGGTTCTAGCCTTCTTTTTCGCCCTTCCGGAAGGACAACAAACCTTCGACCTGATTAAAATCCGTAGTTTGCTTTATGACCCCGGCTACATCAGTGCGAATGTACAAACATATATCTATCCGTTAATGTTGATTGGTTTTGGTATTTTAATTTCTCTGTTCCCGTTCCATTCATGGGCACCTCAAGGTTATGCCGGGGCCCCGGCCGCTGCGGCCATGCTCCATGCCGGAGTGCTCAAGAAATTCGGGCTTTACGGTTTGATCCGTGTTGCTGAACCTCTGCTTCCTGCGGGTGCCCAAGGATGGTCGGTTGTTCTTGGTGTTCTTCTTTGCGCAAATATATTTTATGTAGGTTACGTCGCCGTGGCCGAACGCAATTTGCGTATGATGCTGGGTTTTTCGAGTGTGTCCCATATGGGTTACATCTTCTTAGGGATATTAGCTGGAAATACTTTAGGGATTAGCGGAGCGGTGCTTTATATTTTTGGCCACGGATTAACAGCAGCCATTGGTTTCGGATTAGCCGGGTATATTCACGCTCAGATTGGGCACACAGAGATGAATCATCTGGGGGGATTAATGAAGAAAATGCCCTTTGTGGCGGTGATATTTATGATGGCTGCCTTGGCTTCGGTAGGGGTTCCCGGATTTGCAAATTTTGCTGGTGAGATCCTGATTTTCTTTGGGGCATGGAGTGCGGGTTGGGTCTGGTTTACGGTGATTGCACTCTGGGGGGTCATTATCTCCTCCATCTATATGATGCGCGCGATCAAAAATATATTTTACGGGAATCTCTCCGCCAAACATGAGCATGTCAAAGATCTTACCGGGACACAAAGGTGGCCTTACCTGCTATTGACTGCTAGCCTTTTAATTGTCGGATTTGCGCCCCAGCTTTTACTCCAGTATGTCGGGCCGAGTGTTGATTATTGGTTTAAATTTGCCGAGGTGATGCCGAAATGATTTTTCTACCAGCATATTCAATCGAAATAGGACTCATTCTTTGGGGGGTGGTGATCCTTATGTGGGATGCGTTTAATCCAAAAGCAGACAGGGGGATTGTCACAGGACTGAGCGTATTGGTTCTATTGTGGTTAACCGGATTATCCTTTTTTGGAGATTTCGAGATACCTTCTGCATTTTTTAATGAACTCTACATCCATGACGGATTCAGTGCGATCACCAAACCTTTAATCCTGATTTCTTCTTTATTCACAGTAGTCTTGATTTATGAATATCGTTCGCAAATTCCGCTGGGATTTGCAGAGCTGATTTTTTTAGTCATGATGGCGACGACAGGAATGATGATTCTTTGTTCGGTGAATGAATTCATGACGCTTTTTGTTTCTTTGGAACTGGTCACGATCTCATTTTATGTGATGGTCAGTTTCTTGCGTAAGAGTCCACGATCCTTGGAGGCTGGGATTAAGTTTCTCGTGATTAGTGCGTTGACCAGTGCATTTTTGCTGATGGGGATCGCCTATTATTTTGGAATTCTCGGAACGACGTCGCTGATCAATGCATTGCCTGCTGAGGGATTTGCGATTATGGCACTGGTTTTTATCATTACAGGCCTTGGTTTCAAGGTGGCATTAGTGCCATTCCATATTTGGGTGCCTGACACATACCAAGGGGCCCCTACGCCCATTACCGCCTTTTTGGCTACGGCCTCAAAGGTCGTTGGTTATGTCGCCCTCATGAGGGTGCTTTTTCTCGCGTTTGCGACCCCCTCGATGGTCGGACTATGGTCCACGGTGTTGGCGGCTGTTGCTGGTGTGACCATGCTCTTTGGTAATCTCGCAGCCCTGCCGCAAACCAATATCAAGCGTATCCTTGCTTATTCGAGTATCGGACATACGGGATTTGTCTTGCTCGGGCTCTCGACAGTGAATGGTTTTGGCCTGACGGCAGTCGTTTATTACCTTTTTGCCTATGTCATTGCCACTATCCTATGTTTTCTGGTTTTGATTATTGTTTCCAATACGAGCCATTCTGAAAATATTATTGAATTTTCCGGTCTGGCCAAAAGAAGCCCTGGACTGGCTTTTGCCATGACGATTGGTTTGGTTTCATTGGCTGGTATTCCCCCATTGGCTGGATTTTTCGGTAAGTTCTTGGTATTCAGTGCCGCGATTTATAACGCCCCAGCCTATCCAGGATTCTGGATTTTGGTCGCTGTCGGGATTATTTCCACGTTGATTGGCCTTTATTATTATCTCGGCATTGTGAAAATGATGTATTTCGGCAAGGTAGAAGACGATCGTGCCCTCCATTATTCCACTTTAGCAAAGTTCACCATGATTGTTTTAATTGTCGCGGTTTTTGCCCTCGGGATATGCCAGAATACACTCACGACTTGGATTACGAATTCATTGGGTAATTTTGGTTCGGGTTACTGACCCTTGACGGATGAGCTGCCCTAGCTTATTTTTGGAACTATGTCATACACGCAAATCGCTCCTACTCTCCACTCGATCCCCCTTTATGATGGAGTCCAATACAAAGAGGGTAATGAGAAGTTTTTCCAAGTCACCGATAAAGCGGCAAAGCGATTGACTGGTATCCTCGACAAACAGGGTAAATCGGACAAGGGAGCCATGCGAATCGCTGTTGTTGGTGGTGGTTGCTCGGGACTGAGCTATAAGATGGATATCGTTGATGCCCCTCGGAATAAGGATATCCTTGTTTGTTCCCGCGCGGTGCGAGTGGTTGTAGATCCTAAAAGCGCTCTTTTTGTTACCGGTGGGCAGCTCGACTACAGCGATGACCTCCAGCAAGGCGGATTCAAGGTCATTAATCCCAACGCATCCTCCACGTGTTCCTGTGGCGAATCGTTTGCTGTTTAAATTCCTATTCCTTTTTCAGGAAAAGCAGTCTCAAGCTATTAATACAAACAAGAACTGTACTACCTTCGTGTGCAATGACGCCGAGGGTGAGGGGGACAAATCCTCCCATGGCTGCACAAACCATCACCAAGACTGTCCCGAGGGAAATAACCAGGTTTTGTTTGATGATTTTGCGGGCTTCACGGCTCAGTGAAAAGGCGTTAAGGATATTATCGATCCTGTCTTTCATCAGGATGATTTCGCTTTGTTCAAGGGCGGCATCACTCCCCCGGGCTCCCATCGCGATAGAAACGTAAGCGGCCGCTAAGCAAGGAGCGTCATTGACCCCATCGCCGACCATGGCGACACGTTTACCTGAACGTGTCAGGTCTGCGATGATCTTTACCTTGTCCTCAGGGTGTAGTCCAAATTTAATTTGTTCGGGGGAGAGTCCAACCGATTCACCCACGCATAGGGCGGCCTCTTGGCGGTCGCCTGTGAGCATGAGAGAATTGATTCCCAATGATTTGATTTTCGCGAGGACTTCTTTTGTTTCCTTGCGGACCTCGTCTTTAAGCATGATGCAGCCGATCAGTTTATCATAGATCAACCATACTTCAGTCATTCCGGGTTGGGGCTGTGGGATAGTCCCGATGGACTTTGCAAGAGGTCCTTTTTCGAGTAATTCACGTCGCCCGAGGATAATCTGGCTTTCTCCCATTTTGGCTTTTAATCCTTTGCCCGTGAGGGATTGGAATGAATCAATTTGTTTCAGGGGGAGTTTGTTTTCGAGGGCGTATTGCACAATCGCATGGGCGATGGGGTGTTTCGACTGGCTCTCAAGGGCATAGGCGAGTTCGGCAATCTCGCGTTCACGGGAGGGAGGGTAACTATCGATAGAAACTACCTGCATATTACCCGTGGTCATGGTTCCTGTCTTGTCCAAGGCCAAAGTATCGACCTCAGCGAGTTTTTCCACGGCGGCACCACCACGGAAGAGAATGCCGTTTTTTGCACCCCAAGCGATGGCAGCTAAGATCGCAGAAGGAATGGAAAGGACAAGGGCGCAGGGACTGGCAACGACAAGTAATGTCATGGCCCGGTAAAAGGAAGAATATTTCCCGTCCACATTATCAAAAGGAGAAATCCCGAATCCCAGCCACCAGATAAAAAACATCAATGTCGTCAAGCCGAGGACAAACCAAGTGTAACCCGTGCCAAATTTGTCGGTAAACCTTTGGGAAGGGGCTTTGAGTTTTTGGGCTTGTTGGATCAGGGTGATAATTTTCTGGAGAGCACTTTGGTTTGCCGGACGGAGCACCTTGGCATCGACAGAGCCCCAGGTATTAATGGTCCCGCTGAAAATAGTGTCCCCAGGATTTTTATTCACCGGCACGGATTCCCCGGTGAGGGTGGATTCATCCGTAGCCGTTTTCCCGTCAATAATCAGGGCGTCGACGGCCACGAGGTCACCGGGTTTGACACGGAGGATTTGGTCCGTGGTGACTTCTTCGACCGGAACATCATTTTCTTTGCCATCAGCCCCGATGATCGTGGCGCGTTTGGGAGTAGTCTTAAAGAGGGCGCTGATTTCTTTTTTGGTCCGGTGGAGGGCAAAGGTTTCCAGTGCTCCAGAAAGGCTGAAAAGGAAAAGGAGCAGGGCTCCTTCGGTTAAGGCATCAATGGCAGCCGCACCGAGGGCGACGGCTAACATCAGGAAATGGATGTCGAGCTTGCGTTTTTTGAGATTTTCAAAAGTTTCAATGGCCGGGTCCCATCCACCAGCAATAATGGCCAGTATATAAAATACGTTATGAAGCCATGGGTGCCAATTCATATGCTCCGATGTCCACCCGAGAATAATCCCCAGTCCGCATACGGCAGCAAATGCCGCTTGCACACGCCAATCTTCTTCCTCCTCTTCCTCGGTTGCATTTGTCAAGGGCTCAAGATTGAAATCCTTCCATTTCCAATCATCAGACACTGATTTGTGCTGGTTTTTCTCGAGGAGAATCTGGTGGGGCAATTTGCGGATGGAAATGTCATCTTCCGCTTTTACCGTGTCATTTTGCGCAAGTTGCGCGCCCAGCTCATGCTCGAGGATCCTGAGTGTCTCCTTGAGCGCGCGTTGGAGGGCTTCCTGATCGACATTACCGAGGAAAGCGAGGGAGACTTTGTTTTTTTCAGGGTCGTAGAGGATGGCTTCAATGTCATTCTGGGTTCCCAAAAACCGGGAAAGATGCTCGACTTGACGATCGGGGGAATCACTCATGGGGTAGTCGTATATGACGAAAAATGGACGGCAGAGCTAGCACGAAAAAGTATTTTCATACCAGATAACAACCTATTCGGGGGCGATAGTGTCCCCAATGCTATTGAGTCTCTACACCTTTATGGCCTGGACATTCACGAGTGTCCTCTCCTGTATCATTTTATCAAAAAGGGTCTTCGGCATTTTAAGTGGGAAACCATAATATGGGCGGAGATCCTATACGAGGAACAGTCGAGGAATTAAGGGGTAAATATATTTCTATTGGAAGAATTCAGGAAAAGACTTGGCGTGAAGGAGACCAGGTAAACACTCCGTAGAGTGAAGTAATCGGGTATAACCAGTTATTGGGGGTTATGATAATTTAGGTTGTTTTAAGAGTAAAAAGTATAGGCATTAATGTACGGCATTTATCGGGCTTTTCGACATTCTCGACTTTGATGTGGAAAGTGCAGTCATATACGGAAAAATCCGGCTGTTGCTCGGAAAAAAAGGTCATCCCATCGGGCCTTATGACATGCAAATTGCTTCAGTTGCCCTTACACACGGATTGATTTTAGTGACCGATAATGTGAATGAATCCAAACGGGTGGGCGAATTAAAAGTTGAGAATTCGATACGTAATCCATCATCACTTTTAAAACCGGTATGAGATAGGGGTGACTTCATCCCCTCCCTTGCAGTACTATCCCATTATACCTTTACGACTTGGACATTCAGGATGTCTTTGTCCTGGCGGATTTCTGCAAGTGCCTCCGCGGTGGGTTCGCTATCCAGATTGAGTACCGTCAGGGCATGTCCGCCCTGTTTGATGCGGGACAGACTCATGTTGGCGATATTGACTTTATGTTTGCCCATGATCGTGCCGAGCCAACCGACGACGCCAGGGCGGTCGGTATTTTCCATGAAGAAGAGGATGCCTTCCGGGGTGACTTCGACATTTTTTCCGTTTACGGAAACAAGGCGAGGTTCATGCGCGAAAAGGGTTCCGCAGACAGAGATTTCTCTTTCGGCACTTTTTACGCTGATTTTGACCATTTCTGTGTAATTGACATCCTCGGAATTTTTCATGGTCTCGATTTTGATGCCGAGATGCTCAGCCAAGCTTAAAGCATTGACTTGGTTCACATCGTTATCCCCGGCACTTTCGAGGAAACTTTTCACAATCGTGCGGGCAATCGGCCGGATGTCCTCATCATAGACTTTTCCCCAGAAAGTGATCTGGAGGGAATCAACCCGTTTGGGAGCAAGTTGCGCGAGGATTTTGGCGAGTTTATCAGCGAGATTCAGGTGTGGCCCGAGGATGGCGAGTGTTTTGGCATCCACGCTCGGGGCATTAACTGCGTTACGAACGGTCCCTGTGGTCAGGTAGTCGAAAATTTGTTCAGCCACTTCGATCCCGACACTTTCCTGGGCTTCAGCGGTGGAAGCACCGAGGTGTGGGGTCAGGACGACATTGGGCAATTTGCGGAGGGGCAGGTCTTCCGCAGGCGGCTCTTTTTCATAAACGTCGAGGGCGGCTCCCGCGACTTGTCCATTTTGAAGGGCCTCGTAAAGGTCGGTTTCATTAATCAATCCGCCTCGGGCGCATTTGACTAGGCGAACCCCGGTTTTACAGAGCTTAAGGGTTTGAGAGTTGAGCAGGTTTTTTGTTTCTGCTGTCAACGGGGTATGGACCGTAATGTAGTCGGCGTGGGGCAAAAGGTCATTCACCTTATCGATCAGCTCGACTTGCATTTGTTTGGCGCGGCTCAAGGAAAGGAACGGGTCAAAGGCGACGACACGCATGCCGAATGCGATTGCGCGACGTGCGACCTCGCTGCCGATACGGCCCATACCGATAATCCCGAGGGTTTTACCGTAGAGTTCGGTCCCTTCAAAAGATTTGCGGTCCCATTTTCCCGCGACCATGCTGGCATGGGCTTGGGGGATTTTACGGGTGAGGGCCATCATCATGGTGAAAGTCAGCTCGGCCGTGGCGATGGTATTTCCACCGGGGGTATTCATGACGATGATTCCGCGCGAGGTGGCGGACTCAGTGTCGACATTGTCCACACCGACTCCGGCGCGTCCGACGACTTTGAGTTTTTTTGCAGCGGCGATCACCTTGGCATTCACCTTGGTCTGACTTCGGACGATTAAAGCATCGTAATCCCCGATAATCTGGAGGAGTTCCTCTTCCTTGAGGCCGGGTTTTTTATCGACGGAGATGACTCCGTCACGAATCAGGATTTCTACCCCGCGATCGGCGAGGCCGTCCGTAATCAATGCTTTGAATTTCGCTGCCATAAGACCCCAAAACCTATTCGATTGCGGGGTTATCGTCAACGGTTTTGAGGGAGAGTCTTTGTTTGAAAAAGACTTTTTTCATGAGTTTTTTGCATTTTGACTTGAATCAGCTAGACTACCTCCATGAAAGAACTCTTGAAAACGCCTGTTTTTACATTTGTCGCCTCCTATCTGGCCTTCGGGCTTTTGGGGTTGTTAGAGGGGATTAATGAAAAAGCAATCTACTGGGTTTACCCCCTGAAAACGGTTTTGGTCGGGGCATTGATCCTTTTTGTCTGGAAGAGACTTGAACTGGCAAAGCCGCGCCATTTGCTCCTTTCGGTCGGTGTGGGGATATTCGTCCTGCTGATTTGGATTCTCCCTTATGACCTTATAGTCAAAGAGTCGGCACGCCAAGGCGGATATAATCCTTTTGCGCAATTTGCTGGGCATACCGCTTGGGTTTTAATTGCTTTCCGGATTCTGGGGGCATCTTTAATCGTGCCAGTCATGGAAGAGGCTTTTATCCGGGGATTCCTCCAGCGGTTCTTGGTGGCAAATGAATTTGAGAAAGTCCCCCAAGGAACTTACACACACCTTTCCTTCTGGGTGACAACCGCGTTTTTTTCCATTGCCCATTGGGGTGAATGGATGGTGGCGATCCCGACAGGGGTTATTTTTGGAGCTTGGTATTGTTACACCCGGAGCCTGTCGAGTGTGATGGTCGCCCACGGGGTGACGAATTTCCTTTTGGGAGTGTACGTGGTGGCCACGCAAAAATGGTATTTTTGGTAGTCTTCTACTAGGATTGTTACAATTAGGTGATTGCATAAATACAAAATATTGCATTATCTTCAAACGCATTAACCACTTTTAACCTTAAGAGAAAATTATGGCAAAAACCCTAAAAAAAACTGTCTATTTGGTCGCTAATGGCGATCTCCGTACCACTGCAAATGCCAAATGCTGGCCAGAACAGGAAAAGATGGAGAAAATCGTAACCAAAGCCATCGAGGCCCAGGGTTACACTGTCAAACGGGCCCATTCATACAATCGCGAGCTCGGGCATGGATTCATTGACAGCCAGAAGATGGGGATGAAAGTTTTTGAAGGAATTCCCCAAGACGCGCCGCTGATCATCGCTGAATGTGTCTGGCAATACAGCCATCATTTGCTTGCCGGCCTTTCCACCCACAAAGGCCCGATCCTGACACTGGCTAATTGGAGCGGTATCTGGCCTGGGCTGGTCGGTATGCTTAATCTTAATGGTTCGCTTACAAAAGCAGGAGTCAAGTATAGTTCCCTCTGGAGTGAGAATTTCGATGATGAATTTTTCCAAAAAGGGCTCTCTAACTGGTTAAAGAACGGGGAGATCAAACACAAAATCACCCATGTCCGTAAACTCAAAGACCTTAAAGTCTCTGGTGCGATCCAAAAAACAGCAGAACGCCTCGCCGATGAGCTGCGCCGCAAGAAACAAATCATGGGTGTCTTTGATGAAGGCTGTATGGGCATGTATAATGCCATCGTTCCCGATGAATTGCTCCACGAGACCGGCATTTTTAAGGAACGCCTCAGCCAGTCTTCCCTTTACGCTAAAATGCTCGCCATCTCTGACGATGAGGCCCGTGGCGTTTATCAATGGCTTCTTGATAAGGGCATGAAATTTAATATCGGCCAAGATGAAGAAAATGAGTTAACCGAGAATCAAATCCTACAACAGTGTAAAATGTATGTTGCGGCGGTTCGGATTGCTGAGGAATTCGGTTGTTCGGCAATCGGTATCCAGTATCAGCAGGGGTTAAAAGACCTCACTCCCGCTTCTGACCTTGTCGAAGGGATGCTGAATTGTTCCGACCGCCCTCCGGTTAAGTCTGAAAAAACAGGCAAAGTGATCCTGCCCGGTGAAGCCCTTACTCATTTTAATGAAGTCGATGAATGTGCCGGTATGGACGGGATGATTACCAAAATCTGTTGGAATGAACTGGGATACCAACCGGACAATACCCTGCACGACCTCCGTTGGGGCCGCCAATATAAGGATGACAAACTCGACGCCTATGTCTGGGTCTTCCTGATTTCTGGGGCCGCACCGGCTTCCCACTTTATCGGTGGTTACAAGGGAGCCTCGAGTGAACGCCAGCCCGCGATGTATTTCCGCCTCGGTGGTGGGACCATGAAG